>PWVN01000282.1 GCA_003561835.1 Syntrophomonadaceae bacterium | reverse complement strand
CGAGAGATTCGAAAATCTGTTTTAGGTGGTATTGATCGATCATTCGAGCAGTTTCAAAAGTCGATTTCGTCGTCCATCAAAAAACCCTTACAAGAAGATATATCTTCTTATTTTAATCAATTTAAGTCTGAGATTGAGTCAATTCGTGGCACCCTCTTGCAGAGTATGCGAGACAAAGAGTCTAGTCTAGAGGAGCAAAAGGTACTGGCACAGCGGATCGGGCAACTGCGAAAAAACGTACCTCCCCTACTCCGTGATAGTCATGGACTCAGCACAGACATAAAGCCTTTACTACAAGACACCGAAGCCTCAACATGAATTATCCAGCAATACCAAAGGATGCAGAGATCTGCCGGGTGCTAACCTGCCTGCACCAAAAGTTTATTGTTGACTTTGCCAATGGCATTGATGTGGCTCGTGACCATCAGCGCGTACAAAGAGAGCGCAGTGGCTTCTACGCACGTCTTCGCGACGGCCTGAGCGGTAAAGGTGCCAGACGTCAGGCAGAGATCAACGCACCCCTGATCGACGGTGTTGAGGCTTCGCTGCACTGGTTGACCGAACTCACAGAGTCGCTGGCGCATAGCCATCTGGCCATTGCGCGGGTTAACGAGCGGGTGAATAGTATCAAACAGGAGATGGCTACACTTGCAAACTACTCCTTTGAGACGCGCCAAGGGTTGCAAGAAGTGGCACAGCGCCTGAATAACCGCTGCGATAAGATTGAGGAAGAGGTCGCCCGTATCGACTTCGTGCAGCGTGTGCAGCGAAACCTGAGCGCGGTATTTGCACGCTGGGAAGGCGGGCGTTTTGAGTCCCTCTCCCCCGCTGGTCGCTGCTTTGCCGCGTTGGAGGAGTTACGCTGGGGTGACTTCGGCGACTATTGCCGCATCCATACCGGGCAGGAGCGACAACAGTTCCTGCAAGAGGCCACGAATCGAGCGATTGCACAACTCAAACGCGACTTGCAATCCACAGCATCTGAGCGCTTTGGCGCAACGCTCTGGTTAAAACCCCCGGCAGGAGAGAGTACCCTACCGAATGCTGCTGAGGCGCTCGCATACCTCGCCGAAGAGTACCCACCGCAACAAAATCCCTTCGTTTTTGTCAGCGCTCATGCTGTAGAGCAATTACCGCTGCATGTACCGAGAATCATGTCCGCTACCCGTCTGAGCGAGACGCTGGTTGAAGAGGTCTTCACAAGGGATATTTATGCGTAAAGTCGCAAAGGTTGGTCTGGTGCTATCTGGAGGGGGTGCCAAAGGGGCTTATCAAGTTGGCGTGGTTAAAGGGTTGGTGGCGTTAGGTATCGAAGTCGATGTAATCGCCGGAGCCAGTATAGGCGCTCTTAATGGTGGAGTCATCGCCTGTGCGGGGTCTCTCACCCAGGCGGCAGGACGCTTGGAGGCGCTTTGGGAAACTCTGGCAGAGGAGACCCCGATCTCTGTAGAAAACCCGTTGGGCGCACTCTCCTACCTCGTGCTTTTGTCTGCAAGCGGCCTCAAGATGAAGATGGCCTTGCTACTGGCACAACGCGCAGCACAACTCGCGGGTATCCCTTTTCCTGTGGACAATGAAATATCTATATTATCTGACAAGCCATTGCAGCGGCTCCTAAGTGCATACCTCGATGTGAATGCACTGGAGCGGGGGCTGCCGCTACACGTTTCGGTCTTTATGAGCAGCGGAGGATTTCTCGACATTGCCCAAATCGCAGTCGCTGAGGCAGGACTGCTGGAGACACCGGACTCACAATTTCTCCATGTTCAATCCCTACCCCTCTCCGAACAGAAAAACGCCCTGCTTGCGTCGGCTGCACTCCCCCTGTTATATCAGCCTCGAAAAGTTAATGGCAAGCTGTATGCAGATGGCGGACAGGGCGGGTGGAGTCGCGCACAGGGTAATACCCCGATCACTCCGTTACTACACAGTGGGTGCGATACCGTGATCGTAACACACCTTAGCGACGGCTCACTCTGGAGCCGTTACGACTACCCTCATACAACGATTATAGAAATCAGACCCCAAACACCCATTGCACGAGACAGCGGGTTTCTGGGCGGCCCCAAAGACCTCCTTGGATTTGATACGCGGAAGATTCGATCATGGATCGACCAAGGCTATCACGATACACTGCATAGTGTCGGGCGTATTATGAACTCGCTGCAAGCGTACAGCCACTTACAAGCGGCTGAACAGGCACGCATGAACAGCGAAGCGCAAGACGCTGATGCAGATGCCGCATTATCCAGCGCCATGTCGCGCCTACGGTCGCTGGAAAATTGACATGCCGGTTCGTCCACCCCCCGTCACCTATACCTGCCCCAACTGCAATTGGTCAAAAACCGTTGCTCCGTGCAGCGATGCGTTATTACCGCATGAGTTTTTTACCGCCTGTCCGGTATGTCAGCACACCCCACTGAATACTGCCCCCGCCCGATATATAGACGTCAAGTTACTGAACCTGATGGAGAGTCTAAAACGACTGTAGCCGATTTGGCGGAACCGCTGTCGCGTTCTGCCCTACGCAACTCGGCAACGCTATGGCAGGCGATCAAACAGAACCATCGCAATACGCAGGGCGTATGCCTTGACATCTTGCCAGTCGTGCCAACGCGGGGCGAGGTTTTTATACGCGGAGAGTTCCGCTGCGACCTCGTCCAGGTCATAGGGTAGCGGGTTGGCGAGCTGGGTCTCCAACTGTTGCAGTGGAGACTCTCCGTTGGGCTGGGGGTAGAGTTCATCGAAACGCGCCAATGCCTGCACGACCCCCTCCTCTCCCAGGTGGTCGGCGAGCGCTACAAAGTCGAGGTAGTCACGGGTCGTATTTCGCTTGAGGATCAGCACGCCCTTAATACGCAGGATCTCACCCTGGGTCGGCAGCGTCAGCTTTTCTCCCTGAAAATCAATTATATTGGTTTCCAGAGGCGCTTCCCGAATTAACTGCCGAATACCCGTCTCGATACCATCCAGTCGCCCCAGTATTTGCACTGGTCGCTGAATACGTGCGGTCTTCCAACCGGCCACCGACTCGATCTCCTGCAATACCGCATCAAAGCGTAGCTTCAGGTCGGTAAGTACATGATCTGCGTCGCGTGAAAAGCGGTGTTCGGCATAGATCGCCGAGGCGGTACCCCCCACCAGCACGGCTCCCGGTAGGATACGTTGCAGGCGGGCCGCTGCCGATAGCACCTGCTCCCACTCAGGCAAGGTAGTGTTGTGCATAGTGATGCCAAAAATGGTAACGCTGGGCGTAGGGGTCGGCGATGTGGGCGGCACAGATACGCTGGATCTTCGCCGCCAGAGTCCGATCCTGCCGGAGTGCGCCGCGTAGCTCCGCCCAGTCGGCACGTTGGCCGCGTGCGATGATGTCATCTATCGCGGCCAGTGTGAGCGGCTGGGATTGGGGGGTTAAATGGCGATGAAGCATGATTTTTTATACCCTTTTCTTCTGTCGTTTCTTCTCTCTCCTCTGCTACATCGAGGCCGTGGTCGCCCTGAAGAGCGACCTACAAGGGGCGACCCACAAGGGCAGCACGGCGATCTATTCGTGATAGTCAAAGGCGCGGTAGCCCGCATCCGTAATCAGTTTATCACGCTGGGCGAGGGTGAGATCGGACTCCATCATCTCGCGCACCATCTCGGCAAAGCTGATCTTCGGCTCCCAGCCCAGTTTCTCTTTGGCGCGGCTGGGGTCGCCGAGCAGGGTCTCGACCTCCGTCGGGCGGAAGTAGCGGGGATCGACCTCGACGATGCACGCCCCTGAGGTGCGGTCGTAGCCGCGCTCTTCGACCCCCTCCCCTTCCCAGCGGATCTCGCGTCCGAGGTGGCTCCAGGCGAGTTCGACAAACTCGCGAACCGAGTACTGTTTACCGGTGGCGATGCAGAAATCCTCCGGCTGCTCCTGTTGCAGCATTAACCACTGCATCTCGACATAATCCTTGGCGTGGCCCCAGTCGCGCAGGGCGTTGAGGTTGCCGAGGTAGAGGCGCTGCTGCAAGCCGAGGTGGATGCGGGCCAGGGCGCGGGTGATTTTGCGGGTGACGAAAGTCTCGCCGCGAACCGGGGATTCGTGGTTAAAGAGGATGCCGTTGCAGGCGTAGATGCCGTAGGCTTCGCGGTAGTTGACGGTGATCCAGTAGGCGTAGAGCTTGGCGACGGCGTAGGGGGAGCGGGGGTAGAAGGGGGTGGTCTCGCGCTGCGGGATCTCCTGGACTTTGCCAAATAGCTCGGAGGTGGAGGCTTGGTAGTAGCGGCTCTTCTGCTCCAGCCCGAGAATGCGGATCGCCTCCAGAATGCGCAGCGCTCCAAGGGCATCGCTGTTGGCGGTGTATTCGGGACTCTCGAAAGAGACTGCGACGTGGCTCTGGGCGCCAAGGTTGTAGATCTCGTCGGGCTGTACCTGCTGCATGATGCGAATCAGGTTGGTCGAGTCGGTGAGGTCGCCGTAGTGGAGGTGAAAGCGTACCTCGGCATCGTGGGGGTCTTGGTAGAGGTGGTCGATGCGGTCGGTGTTAAAGGACGAGGCGCGGCGCTTTATGCCGTGTACTTCGTAGCCTTTTTGCAGCAGCAGTTCGGCCAGATAGGCTCCGTCCTGACCGGTGATCCCGGTGATTAGCGCCCGTTTGTGTTCCATAGATCATTTCCCCTAGCTAGTAGCTATTATTTTGGATGATCAACCCCGTTTTTTAGATTAAGGTTGCCTGTTGCTAGATTGTACCCGATGTGGGTACTAGGCGCTATAGCGGAAGGCATCATCTTGTTCTTCGGGTATAGGACGCTATACGGGAATCCCCTTTGTATCGTAGGTTGGGGTGAGGCACGAACCCCAACACACCGCGCATGGGACGGGTTGGTTGGGGTTCCTTCGTCACCCCAGCCTACGGGCTATGGGCTTTTTGCTGTCCGTGTGCATTTGCCTTGTTAGGTTACTTGTGATGCCACCATATTCTAAATCTTGTAACCACATACCAAACTAGTCCGACAAAGAGCAATAGTATCGAGATGACAAATTGTTCTGATTGTTCACCACCTTGCTCGGCTGCATTGATGCCAACAAACAACCAGACCACACCAACCCAAAATAGGATCGATGCAATGATAATATGAAGCTTAAGCTTTTTGCTCGTTTCTTGAACGGTGGTAAGTGGTACCCCCGCTGCTTTGCTGCCCATAGCCTCGGCAATAGGCGCTCCGCATTGAGGGCATGCTGCAGCGGTGTTTGATACTTGGTTATTGCATTCTGGGCAACTTATGAGTGCCATTTTGTTTTCTCCGTTTTTTGTAACCTAACGCTGCAAATCAGCCACGCGAGGTACGAGCGTCGGCTGGATTTGCCTTGTTATGCGATTGATTTTCGTTGCGCCTTGATCTCATTAATAAGATCTTTCACGGACAAACCCTCGAATAATTTGTCACGGTCTATCGTATAGTTTCCGGAGCCTGCTCGAAACTGATTGAGAAACCGAATGGTATCAACAACTCCAATTTCTTTAATTAGTGCGTTAGTTCCGCGTTGCGTTACTTCAGAAATGGGTTGAACGTGTATTGTCATCGCAAAGCCTCCGATACAAGATGAAGCGCGGAGACGACCTTGCAGTAAAGCACATGTTCTTCCTAGGCTTTTCGCAAAAGTCGATCATCGCATGTCGTGAAGAAATCCACCCTTGCTGTTGATGCAAGTGCAAGATGGATGGCATCCATTGGACTGATGCCACGATTCTCAAAAGATTCGGCTAATTTTTCTGCCTCATGAGTGAGTTCGATGCGATCCTTGGACAAGGCCAGAGAACCAATGTTATCAGGCTTGATCGTTAGTTGAGTTGCTTCAATCGACTCCGACCCTTTTGATTCGACCAGATGCGCCGCGCTTTGCGCGGCGCGCTAACGTCCAAGCTCACCGGCGGCAATGGAGCGCAGCGGAATTGCCGTCCGAGTGCAGCGCCTTGTTATGTGCCGGTTTTAAATTCAAGCGTAGGTTGATAGCTGTCTGACAAGCGATCTTTTATTATTTCTACATATTCGGCTTCTATTTCAATTCCTGAAAAATGATAACCAAGCTGTTGGGCTGCCACTAATGTTGTTCCGCTTCCGGCGAAAGGATCTAACACAATATTATCTTTAGATTTTGGGACTAATGTAAGT
>PWVN01000019.1 GCA_003561835.1 Syntrophomonadaceae bacterium | reverse complement strand
CTCTCTCTTTTTATTCAAGTTCCGGGGACGGTTCCGGGTCCTTGAATCCATTCAAGTTCCGGGGACGGTTCCGGGTCCTTGAATCCATTCAAGTTCCAGGGACAGATCTGGGCCTTTGAATTTAATTGAGCTGAATTTAATTGCTGCCTTTGCTGCCGGAATCGGGCCTGGATTTTCGGGCCTGGATTTTCTTGCACGGGCAGGCGTAAGATGGTATAATTACCTTCAAGTTAACCCAAGGAGGTATGTAAAATGTCGGAATGCCTGTTTTGCCGCATCATTGCAGGAGATATACCGGCAGATAAAATCTACGAGGACGAGGAAGTTCTGGCCTTCAAAGATATCGCTCCCAAAGCCCCCCTGCACGTGCTGGTAGTCCCCAAAAAGCACATCGCCAGCCTGGAAGACCTGGAGGAAGGGGATGCCCCCCTCCTGGGACGGCTCCAGGTTGTTCTCCGGGACATCGCCCGGGAGCAGGGAGTTGCTGCCTCCGGTTACCGGATCATTCTAAACTGCGGCAAGGATGCGGGACAGGTTGTTTTCCACATCCACTACCACCTGCTGGGTGGCAGCCCGGGGCTAAACCTTGATTGACACCGTTTTCTAAAAAGGATATAATGAATGCAGCATTCATTGCAGCAGAAGAAGCACCAGGCAATACAGCCCTGTCTTACGAAGCTTTGCAGCGAGGGGAGGGAGACTAGTTGGCGGAGATCAAAGTGGGGAAGAACGAAACTCTGGATAGTGCCCTGAAAAGGTTCAAAAAGCAGTGTGCTCGCACCGGGGTCTTGAGGGAAGTGAGAAAGAGGGAGCACTACGAAAAACCCAGTGTCAAACGGAAGAAAAAATCGGAGGCAGCCAGAAAGAAGAAGAGAAGGTTCTATTGAGAAAACGAAGCCCGGCTTACAGCCGGGCTTTTTACGTGTGCCTGAAGCTGGGATAGCAAGAACTGTCCCCGGGGCTTGAATAAATTCAAGTTTTGGGAACCGTCCCCGGGACTTGAATGAGGAAGGGAGGAAGGGGAGGGGGGGAGGCCGGCGGGTTAAGATAGGGAAAAACCCTATGCAGCAATAAAAAGATGAGGGAATATCCCTCTATTATTCATTTCTTCTTTATGGGATAATTATTCTTGGAATCATGTATGCAAAGGATGGGAGAGGGTTGTTGACAGCCTATTTTTAGGGGGGTGATTGTGAGGGAAATCACAATTGTCAAAGCACCGGTTTTTGTCGTGTTGGGTAGGAGGGAAGACAGCTCCAGCAGAGAAGACAGGCACAAAAAATGCTGTCCCCTGCCCCTTTTAAGGTTGAGGTGAGTTTAGGAGGTAAAAAGTTGTACAAACGCAGCCTGCAAGAACTCAACGAAGAAATCAAAATCTGCAGCCGGCTGTACCCCGAGTTTGCCGGCGCAGAGCCCCTGGTGAGTTCTCTTTACAAGGCCAGGGATTCCTTTGCCAAAAAGCCTTCACAACCAGGCCCCATCAACCTGACGGCAGAAGAGGTCCAGAAGAAGTTCGCCGCCGGGTCCCCTCTTATTGACAACCCTGTCGTGGGAAAGAAGACCTTTCTGGAACTCTTCCGGGTCCTCTCTCCCCAATTTGTCAAGCAAGAACCTTCCCTGAAAAATACCCTGAAGGAAGTGGAGACGTTTCTGACGGAGTTTTTTGCGGGGACTAAGGGGGATACCTGGCAGGTCAGGGACATGCCGGACCTCATCTCCAAAATGGTGGAAAAGACCCCTGTGAAAACAGACCTGACCACCTTTATCACGGTTTTTATCCTGTCCTCATTGTTCGACCTTCACTACAACCTGGAGAATGCAGACACCATAGACATGGCCGCCTGGGAGCGGGGAAACTGCCCTGTGTGCGGGGTCAAGCCCCATTACGGCCTGCTGAAGGACAAAGAGGGGGTCAGGATGTTGGGCTGCTGGCTCTGCGGTTTCCGTTGGGTTTTCCCCCGGTTGCAGTGCCCCTACTGCCTGAACAAGGACATGGAGGATCTGGGGTTTTTTACGGTGGGTACAAGTGAAAGTTGCCGCGTTCACTTCTGCAAAAAATGCAGCAATTATGTGAAGATCTTCGATTTAAGAGACGCGGTTGCCGAAGATGTCCACCTGCCCCTTCGCAACCTGGCCACCCTGTCCTACGACCTGTACGGGCTGAAAGAGGGATTCAAACCGGGTTCCGGTTTGCAGTGGGTAACAGAAGAAGAACAGAATCAATCAGCAAATTAGGGGGTGTAAGTGTTTTATGAAACTATCGCGACGTGATTTTCTCAAGCTAAGCGGCGCATCTGCTGCCGCCGCGAGTCTCACCAGCGTCGGTTTTAACGGCGTGGCCGAAGGCGCCTTCCAGCCGGTGAGAATCAACTATGCCAAAGAAGTCCACACCATCTGCACCTTTTGCGGTGTCGGCTGCGGGATCATCTGCCACGTCCGGGATGGTAAGATCATCAATGCCGAGGGCGACCCGGACCATCCCATCAACGAAGGTTCCCTGTGCAGCAAGGGGAGCTCCATCTTCAACCTTTCCTATGTTTACGACTCCAAGGGTAACTTCAAGCCCAACCCCAAGCGCCTGACCAGGCCCCTTTGGCGTGACAAGTACAGCGACAAGTGGGTGGAGAAGGACTGGGACTGGATGTTTGAAAGAATCGCCCAGAAAATCAAGGAAACCCGGGACGCAACCTTTGAAGAGACGGTCCAGGTGGGAGGCCGGACGGTCACCGTCAACCGGACCAACGCCATCTCCTGGCTGGGCAGCGCCTTCTGCACCAACGAGGAGAACTACCTCTTTAAAAAAATCGCCCGGGGATTGGGTATGATCAACGTCGACCACTGTGCCCGCCTCTGACACTCCTCCACGGTCGCCGGTCTCGGCGCCACGTTCGGCAGGGGTGTAATGACCAACCACTGGATCGATTACAAGAACAGCGATGTCTTCATGAACATCGGCGGCAACACGGCGGAAAACCATCCCATCTCCATGAAGTGGATCGAGAAAGCCAGGGAAACCAAAGGGGCCAAACTCATCGTGGTGGACCCCCGGGTCAGCCGGACCGCCGCGGTGGCGGACCTCTACGTTCCCATCCGCCCCGGCACCAACGTCGCCTACCTGGGCGGCTTGATTCAGTACATCCTGGCCAATAAACTCTACCACAAGGAATATGTGGAAAACTACACCAACGCCACCTTCCTCATCAACGAAGGGTTCAAGTGGGATGATGTCACGGGCCTCTTCGAAGGCGTCCAGGACAACCCGGCCCGGAACGCCAAGGGCTACAACCAGGCCACCTGGCAGTACCAGCGGGACGAGGAAGGCAATGTCCGGAAAGACCCGGAAATGCGGGACCCCAACTGCGTATTCCAGATCATGAGAAAGTTCTACGCCAAGTATTCCCTGGACAACATCAGCAAGATTACCGGAGCGCCCAAGGACGTCCTGGAGGAGTCCTACAAGCTCTTCGCTTCCACGGGCCAGCCCGGTAAAGCCGGCAACATCATGTATGCCATGGGCATCACCCAGTTTACCCACGGGGCCCAGAGCGTGCGCTCCGTTGCCGTGCCCCAGCTCCTTTTGGGGAACATCGGGATCCCCGGCGGCGGCGTCAATGCCCAGCGGGGCCAGGCCAACGTGCAGGGTGCCTGCGACATGGGGATGCTCTACCATATCGTCACCGGCTACATGCCCACCCCCCAGCAGGCTGCCCACGCCACCCTGGCCGACTACAACGCGGCCACCCCCGGCGGCTACTGGGCCAACCGGCCCAAGTTCATGGCCAGCATGCTGAAGGCCTGGTGGCCCGACCTGCGGCCGGAACAGTCCTACCCGTTCCTGCCCAAGCTGGACGGCACCGACCACTCCCACATCGCTTCCTACAAGCTCATGGGCGAGGGAGAGGTCAAGGGCATGATCTGCTGGGCCGACAACCCGGCCGTTTCCGGCCCCACCGCCGGTGCCAAGCGGCAGTACCAGGCCAACCTGGACTGGCTGATTTCCGTGGACCTCTTTGAGAACGAAACGGCAGCCTTCTGGCAGAAGGAAGCCGGTGCCAACCCGGCGGACATCAAAACGGAAGTCTTCCTCCTCCCCGGCGCCGCCGGTTACGAGAAGGACGGCACCAAAACCAACAGCGGCCGCTGGATCCAGTGGAACTGGAAAGCCCAGGACCCCCCGGGAGATGCCAAATCGGACCTGTGGATCGCCGACAGGCTCTTCAAGGCCGTCCGGGCTGAATACGAGAAGGGCGGCGTGTTCCCCGACCCCATCACCCGGATGAACTGGGATTACGGCGATGAAGCCGACCCCGAGCGGGTGGATAAGGAGATCAACGGCTATGACGTCCGGACCGGCGCCCTCTATACCAGCTTCGGCCAGCTCAAGGATGACGGTTCCACCGCCTGCGGCAGCTGGATTTACACCGGTTTCTTCAGCGATCCGGCGAACCCGGCCTGTAAAAAGCGCATCAAGGAGACCCAGGGTATCGGCAGCAACTCCAACTGGTCCTGGGCCTGGCCCCTGAACCGGCGGATCGTCTACAACCGCGGGGCTGCGGATCCCTCCGGAAAACCCTGGAACCCCGATCTACCCCTCTTCCGGTGGGACGGTACTGCCTGGCAGCGGAACGACGTGCCTGACTTTAATGCTGCAATCCCGCCGGAGGATTCGGCCAAGAACGCCTTCATCATGACGGCGGAAGGCCATGCCCGGCTGTTTACCCAGGGCTTGAACGACGCACCCCTGCCCATCCACTACGAGCCGGCGGAGAGCCCGGTGGCCAACCTGCTGTATCCCCAGGCCACCTACAACCCCGTCAGCCAGCGCTTCTATCCCCCGACGGAGCATACGGTGGTCAACGATGAGGAAAGGGCCAGATACCCCTATGTCATCACCACCTACAGGGTGTGCGAACACTACCAGTCCGGCATCATGACCCGGAACATCCCCTGGCTCAACGAGACCATGCCGGAACTCTTCATCGAAATCAGCGAAGAGATGGCTAAGGAGAAGGACATCGCCAACGGCGATACCGTCACCATCGAGAGCAAGCGGCTCTTCAATAACGGCGAACAGAAGGGAATCGTGGCCAAAGCCTGCGTCACCAAGCGCCTCAAGCCCATGACCATTAACGGCGATAAAGTCCACGTTGTGGGCATGCCCTGGCACTGGGGCTACGCCGGCATGGCCAAGGGTGCCATCACCAACGACCTGGCGCCTTCGGTAGGCGACCCCAACACCACCATTCCCGAGTACAAGGCATTCCTTTGCAATATCCGGAAGGGAGGTAAACTGGCATGACAAAATCCATCCTGATTGATACGTCCAAGTGCATGGCCTGCCGCGGCTGTCAGGTGGCCTGCAAGCAGTGGAACCAGCTCCCTGCGGAGCAAACCACCTTCACGGGGACCTACGAGACCCCCCCCAGCCTCTCCACCCACACCTGGATGAAGATCACCTTCAACGAGGTGGAAGAAGGCGGTAAGGTCAAATGGTTCTTCGGCAACCAGCGCTGCATGCACTGCACCGACGCAGGGTGTATGATTTCCTGCCCCGCCGGGGCCATCTACCACACGGAGGCAGGGACTGTGGCCATCGATGAGAAGAAGTGCATCGGCTGCAACTACTGTGTCGCCAACTGCCCCTTCCAAGCCGTCAGCTTTGACCGGGCCACCAACCTGCCCTTCAAGTGCACCTTCTGCCTGGACCGGACCAGCAACGGGCTGCAGCCTGCCTGTGCCGCCGCCTGCCCCACGGGGGCCATCACCTTTGGCGACAGGAACGCCATGGTAAGTAGGGCCAGCATGCGGGTGGGCCAGCTGAAGGATGCGGGGAACAGGAACGCCACGATCTACGGGCTGGAAGAAGTGAACGGGACGGGCATGCTGTATGTCCTGGCGGACAAACCGGAACACTACAGCCTGCCGGCAGACCCCCAGGTTCCCTTTGGGGCCCGGCTCTGGGGAGTCCTCTTCAAGCCCTTCCGTATATTCGTAGTCCTGGCCGTGGGCCTGGGCCTCTGGGCCAACCGGGCTCAGGTTAAGGAAGTTGAAGAAGCCAAGAAGGCTCAAAAAAGCAGCCAGGGGGTGAAATAGTGGAGGTAAGAACTTTTCTGGGTGGGGCCCATATTCCCCACTACAAGAGTTTCACGGAAGATAAGCCCATCACGAGGTTGTCCGTACCCAAGGTGGTCATCGTCCCCCTGTCCCAGCACCTGGGCGCTCCCAATGAACCCCTGGTGAAGGTGGGGGACAAGGTGGAGGTCGGCCAGAAGATCGGCGACTCCCAGGAACACATCGCCGCTCCCGTCCACGCCAGCGTTTCCGGGACGGTGGTGGCCATCGAGCCCCGGCCCTGGTACGAGGGCGGCGAGACCATGTCCATCGTCATCGAGGCGGATGAGAGCATGAACCAGGACTTCGTACCCAAAGTGGAGCAAAATCCCGCCGACCTGAGCAAGGAAGAGATCATCGCCGCCATCCGGGAGGCCGGCATCGTTGGGATGGGAGGGGCAGCTTTCCCTACCCATGCCAACATCAGCCAGAAGAAGGCGGTGGACTCCCTCCTCCTTAACGGGGCGGAGTGCGAGCCCTTTTTGACCTGCGACCACCGCCAGATGGTGGAACGGCCCGATGACCTGATCGCAGGGGCGGAGATGATGATGCGCTGCATCGGAGCCAAAACCTGCTATATCGGTATCGAGGTCAACAAGCCCGATGCCATTGAGATCCTGTCTGAAAAGGTTAAGGACCGGGAGGACATCAAGATCGTCCCCCTGGCCGTCAAGTATCCCCAGGGCAACAAGGCCCACCTGATCAACGCCATCACCGGGCGGAACGTCCCCCGGGGAGCCCGCTCTGCAGACCTGGGTTGCATCGTCCGGAACGTGGGGACCACCATTGCCGGTTACGAAGCCGTAGTCTACGGAAGGCCATGCTACGAGAGGGTTGTGACCGTTACGGGGCCCACAGTGCCGAAACCCGGCAACTATATCGTACGAATCGGGACCCCTGTCAGCCACGTGGTCAGGGAAGCCGGTGTGGAGAACCTGGAGGAAATGAAGGTGGTGGTGGGCGGCCCCATGACGGGGATGGCCCAGGCCAACCTGGAAGCCCCCGTGGTCAAGAGCAACACCGGCGTCCTCATCCTGCCCCGGGAAATGGTGCGGGAAGACGTGGAATACTTCGACTGCGTCCGCTGCGCCAAGTGCGTGGAGCAGTGCCCCGTATTCCTCTATCCCAACGAAATCAGCATCGCCTGCGAGAACGACATGATCAGCAAGGCGGAAAGTTGGGACGTGATGGACTGCATCGAATGCGGCATCTGCGCCTATATATGCCCTTCGGGCAGGCCCATCGTGAAATTCATCAAACGGGTTAAACCGGAAATCAAAAAACTGCAGCGGAGCAGGAGATAACAACCGCAATGGTAAAGGAGGAGATGCTTGGTGGATAATACACAAGGTCTGATCGTCTCGTCAGCGCCCCACCTTAAGAGTGATATGACCACGTCCAAGGCGATGAAGGATGTCATCCTCGCTTTGGTTCCGGTAACCCTGGTAGCCGTTTACTTTTTCCAGACCTACGCCCTTTTCCTGGTTACTGCCTGTCTGGTTACCGCAGCGGTCACCGAGGTGCTGTTCCGTAAGTTGATGAACAAGAAAGCGACCCTGCACGACTACAGTGCCCTGCTCACGGGGCTTCTGGTAGCCCTCTGCTTCTCCGCCACCACCGAGTGGTGGAAAGGGGCCCTGGCCACCTTTATCGCCATCGGCGTGGCCAAGGAATTGATGGGCGGCCTGGGTTGGAACCGCTTCAACCCCGCCCTCTTCGGGAGGATCTCCCTGATCCTTCTGGCCCCCTGGTTTGTGCCCCTTAATTCCGGGCTTTCCGCCTGGAGCGTGAATTTGGGTACCGTGGATACCATAACCCAGGGTACCCCCCTGGCCATGCTGCAGCAGGGGATGGCGATGCCCGGTTTCTTCCAGCTCTTTGCCTGGTATCCCGGGGGAGCCATGGCGGAAGCCTCAGCCCTGGCCGTATTGCTGGGCGGCCTCTACCTCATCTACAAGCAGCACATTCGCTGGATCATTCCCTTGAGCATCCTGGGGACCGTCTTCGTGCTGACCCTGGTGGCAGGGCAGAACCCCTTCTACCAACTGGTCAGCGGCGGGTTGATGCTGGGGGCCTTCTTCATGGCCACCGACTGGGTCACCTGCCCCATCAATGACAGGGGGAAGATCATCTTCGGCGTCGCCATCGGCGTGCTGATCGTCTTCTTCCGGTTGGGCCTGGCGGCCACGGAAGGCGTGGGTTTTGCGATTCTCATCATGAACGCCTTTGTGCCCGCCATTGAGAGGGTTACCCGCAGGGCTTCCTTCAGCGCCCCAAGGGCCGTCAGCATACCCTTGCCGGACAAGGGGACTCCCGTCAGCAAGTAGGAAGGGGGAAGCCAAATAAAGCGATAAAACGCAGGGGAAGCCGCCGGTTTCCCCTGCGTTTTCCTGTTCGCCAAATTTCTCCGGGTAAACAAAAATTACAACGGAGTCAGTTGACAGGCAAAAGCGGAAATAGTAAAATGGTTACATAACATATCTATATAATTAAATGTATAAATAAATGGAGGGCATGATGAGGAAAATAGTTGAATCCTTCAAGGCACTGGGAGAAGAAAACCGCATCAAGATCGTCCACATGCTTTGCCGGGAGGAGATGTGCGTCTGCGAACTGATCGAGAAGTTAAAGCTGTCCCAGTCCGCCGTCTCCCATCACGTGAAGATATTGAAACAGGCGGGCCTCATAAACGACAGGCGGCGGGGGAAATGGATATTCTATTCCCTGAACCGGGAAGCCTTTGCTGCTCTGTCCGGGGAAGTCCGGGAAAAAATCTGGGAGCCCGTAAAGGACAGTCACTGGCAGGAAAAGGATGACCCCGAGCAGTATTGTGTGAAGCGGAATTTTCCCTTGTCGGAGGAATTGATCCGCAAATAAACCGGCGTCGGGCGTAACGGGTGCGGGGGAATAGGGTAAACTGGCGGTGAAGGGGGGCGGCAAGGTGAAGAAAAGGAAGCTCTCCCCCTGGTTAAAGCAGTATGTCCAGGCCAGGGGCGGCTCTTTGCATATCAGTACCCGTATGACCGTAAGCGGTTGATGAGCGGCCTTTCGCGCCCCATCAGGTCTGATGGGGAAACCCCAAAACCCCCGGGAATTCAGGGAAATCCAGGTCGACGGCCTGCATATCTACGTCCATAGGGATATACTGAAGGACCTGGATAGAACCAAACGAGAACTGAAGTTTGTTGTGGAGGGCTACGGCTGGTTCAGGCTGCCGCTTCAAGAGGCGCTGATGCAGCCCGAGTAAAAATAACACCCCATCCGGCCTGGTGGCTTCATCGTGACCTTCCAACGGTCAGGCTTAAAAGGAGAGGTAAGGCGTGGTAAAGCCTCCCTGACTGGCTTTTTTCCCTGGTGCTTTGCTTTTAGGGTGTATTGGTATATAATGAATATGGTAAATATTCAACCCCGAATATATTATGTATACTTCTGGGAGGAGGCGGGTCCTATGACCTTGAGGAGAAGTTCTATTGTCATCCTGCTGGCGATTTCCCTGCTGCTGCCCCTGGGGGCCGGTTTGGCCCAGGGAGAAGGGGAAGACAAGCTGGTTTATGTGATTCCCCTGGAGGGAGCCGTGGAAAAAGGTCTGGTCAGCTTTCTGAACCGTTCCTTCCGGGAAGCCGACCGGGCGGGGGCCGATGCCATCATTCTGGAGATGAATACCCCGGGGGGGTTTCTGGATGCCGCCTTCGATATCAGCAAACTCATCCGGGCCCAGAGAATCCCCGTCTACGCCTATGTGGTCAACCAGGCCTATTCGGCCGGGGCCTACCTGGCCCTCTCCTGCAACGGGCTCTACATGGCTCCCGGCAGTGTCATCGGGGCCGCCGAACCCCGCAGCCTGGTGGGGGAGGGAGAGGAAGTGGACGAGAAAACCCTGTCCGCCTTTACCGAGGCCATGGAATCCGTGGCGGAAATGGGGGGCCGGGACCCGAAGATTGCCGCCGCCATGGTCCGGCGGGACATCAGCATTGAGGGAGTGGTGGAAGAGGGGAGGCTTTTAACCCTCTCCTACTCCAAGGCGGAAGAGGTGGGTTACAACGACGGGACCTTCCGGACCCGGGGCGAACTCCTGGAACACCTGGACCTGGGCCGGGCCCGGGTGGTGGAAACCCGGGAGGGGGCAGCGGAGCGGCTGGCCCGCTGGATTACGGAACCCACCTTCGCCACCCTGCTCCTGACCGTCGCCATGGCCGCCCTCTTCATCGAGATCACGACGGCGGGCTTCGGGGTGGCCGGCTCCATTGCCATCATCGCCTTTGTCCTCTTCTTCGGGGGCCATATCTTCGCCGGCCTAGCCGGCTATGAGGTGGTGGCCCTCTTCCTGGTGGGGTTGATCCTGCTCCTGGTGGAGGCCTTCCTGCCCAATTTCGGCATCGTGGGGGGCGTGGGCATCCTGGCGGTGGCCGCGGCGGTGGTCCTGTCGGCGGCCGATACCGGAGCGGGCCTCACCATGCTGCTTTTGGCCATCTTCCTTTCCGGGGTCGTCATCGCCATATCCTTCCGCACCCTGCGCAAGCGGGGGATTTTCCAGCACATCATCTTGAGCTACCGGGAGGACCGGAGCCTGGGCTATGTGGGGCCCCGGGACTACAAGGCCCTGCTGGGGAAACGCGGCACCACCGTCACGCCCCTCAGGCCCGCCGGCACCGCCGTGATTGAAGACTACCGGATGGATGTGGTCAGCGACGGCGGCTTCATCCCTTCCGGGCATGAGGTGGAAGTCACCCAGGTGGAAGGCATGCGGCTGGTGGTTAAAGCTGTGAAATCCGAGACAAAATAAATTGTTAAAACAAAGGAGGTATTTTCATGTTTGACTCGACTCTGATCACACTGGTTCTGCTTATCGGGGGTATCATCATCGGTTTCTCCATCATCTTCAGCTTCGTCCCCCTGGGGCTGTGGATCGCCGCCCTGGCGGCCGGGGTGAGGATCGGCATCGTGACCCTCATCGGGATGCGCCTGCGGCGGGTTATCCCTGCCCGGGTGGTCAACCCCCTCATCAAGGCCAACAAGGCGGGTCTGGACCTGAACGTGAACAAACTGGAAGGCCATTACCTGGCCGGAGGCAACGTGGACCGGGTGGTGAACGCCCTTATCGCCGCCCAGCGGGCCAACATCGACCTGGGCTTTGAGCGGGCCGCCGCCATCGACCTGGCGGGCCGGGATGTGCTCCAGGCGGTGCAGATGAGCGTCAACCCCAAGGTCATCGAGACACCGGTGGTGGCCGCCGTGGCCAAGGACGGCATCGAGGTCAAGGCCCGGGCCAAGGTGACAGTACGGGCCAACATCGACCGCCTGGTGGGGGGCGCCGGGGAAGAGACCATCGTGGCCCGGGTTGGCGAAGGGATCGTCACCACCATCGGTTCGGCGGAAAGCCACAAGAATGTTCTGGAAAACCCCGATATGATCTCCCATACCGTTTTGAACAAGGGTTTGGACGCCGGCACGGCCTTTGAAATCCTCTCCATCGACATCGCCGACGTGGACGTGGGCAAGAACATCGGTGCCCAGCTGCAGACGGACCAGGCGGAAGCGGACAAGCGCATCGCCCAGGCCAAGGCGGAAGAGCGCCGGGCCATGGCGGTGGCCAAGGAGCAGGAGATGAAGGCCAGCGTGGTGGAGATGCGGGCCAAAGTGGTGGAAGCCGAAGCGGAAGTACCCCGGGCCATGGCCCAGGCCTTCCGGGAAGGCAACCTGGGCGTCATGGATTACTACAACATGCAGAATGTCAAGGCCGACACCACCATGAGAAGGTCCATTGCCGACCCCACTGAAAAAGCGGAAGGTAAAGGGGAAGACAAGGTGGGGAAATAATCTCTGAGGAGTGATGTCTGGTGGAAGGTTTATTCTTCTTTATAATCCTGATCGTGTTCTCCCTCCTCAGAGGAGGGGCCCGGCAGAGGAGGCAGCAGCAGCAGGCCCCGCCCCCCAGGCCCCGGCGGCCCGTCCTGGACCCCGGCGCTGAAGAACCCCGGGAGGACCGGAACCCCTTTCCTCCCGCCAGGCCTGTCAAGCGGCGGGTCTTGATCGACGAGAACATGTTCCGCCCTCCCAGGAAAGAGCCGGTCAGGCCCAAGGCCCCAAAATACCGGGAAGAACCGTCACCCATCGAGGCGGAGGAGATCGCTGCTCAAGAGATGCAGGCCCTCGATTCCTCCCCCAGGGCAGGTCGGGCCAAGGAACATGTCCTTTTCAAGGAGAGAAGCGACCTGGCCCGGGGCATCATTCTGGCGGAGGTGCTGGGGCCCCCTTTGAGCAAGAGAAAAAAGCGAGGATTCGTCTGATGAAAGCAGCCCTTCCGGGCTGCTTTTTTCATAAGCAGGGGATCCCCCGCATACTTATAAGGAGAAGAAGATGCCGGGGGTGCTGCCTGTGGAGAAGAAGAAGGGGAAAAGAATAGAGGGCTACCTGGCGGATTTTTTTGAACTGCCCCGGGATATCGTCATGGACCTCTCCCGCCTCACCCTCATCGGCGACGGGCAGCTCCACCTGGAAAACCACAAAGGGATCGTGGAATACGGCAGCGGCAGAATCAAGGTGAAGACCGGCAGCGGCCTCCTGATCATCCGGGGAGAGGGCCTGGTGATCCGCAACCTCTACGCCGCCGAGCTGTACGTGGAAGGGGACATCCAAACCCTGGAGATCGCCAAATAGGCCGGGGGTACAGAAGACAAGGGGGAGATGGATTTGTTCATCAGGTGGCTGCTCAACTTGCTCCTGGGGTATGTGGTCATCGAGGCCGAAGGGGGGGGCGTGGAGAAACTCTTCAACCTGGCCCTGTCCCGGGGGATCCTCTTCTGGAATGTCCGCCGCAGGGGGGACAAGACCGTCTTCAGCACCTACCCCGACAACTTCCCCCTGCTTCGCCCCTTGAGCCGTAAAGCCGGCTGCCCCATCCGGATCCAGGGGAAGGCGGGCTTCCCCTTTCTCTTCTATCGGTTCAAGAAGAGGCGGGGCCTGGTGGCAGGCCTGATCCTCTTTTTTCTCTTCCTCTACACCGCCTCCGGTTTTATCTGGTTCATCGAAATCACGGGAGCGGAAGAACTGGCGGAGGAATCCCTCCGGGCCACGGCGGAGGACCTGGGGCTCTCCCCCGGCACCCTGAAGCGGGGCCTGGATTTTTACTCCCTGGAGCGGGAATTTCTCCTGGCCCGGAGAGACCTGTCCTGGGTGGGCTTTGAGATCCGGGGGACGAAGCTGGAGATCAGGGTGGTGGAAAAAACCCTCCCCGAAGAGGATTTCCGGGATGTGACCAGCGACCTGGTGGCCTCGAAGGACGGCCTCATCGAAAAGATTTTGGTCCTCTCGGGGGAGGCCCGGGTTGAGGCAGGGGACACGGTGCGGGAGGGGGAGATCCTGGTCAGCGGCATCCTGACGGCCCACTACCAAGAGGGAGAGGAGGTCATCGAGGGGGAGGCGGGGGCCGTGCGGGCCCGGGGGGAGGTCTGGGCCCGGGTCTGGTACGAGTTTTCCGCCGCCTACCCCCTGACGGAGTACACCCGGGAACGGACGGGAAACCGGACCGCCTTCCATACCTTGAGCTTCCTGGGCCGGGAAATCCACCTGGGTGCCCCTTCCAGTCCCTACGGGAATTACGAGGTGGAAGAGATAAAAAGGCGGGTGAAATGGAGGAACCTTGACACGCCTGTAGAATTTATGACATTATACTATTACGAGGTGGAGGTTACGGCCCGGGAGCTTTCCCGGGATGAGGCCCTCTTCAAGGCCGGGGAGGAGCTCTTTGCCCGGGCCCAGAAGGCCCTTCCCCCGGAGGCCGAGATCGCCGGCCACCGGAGGGAAGAACTCCCACCCCGCGAGGGGAAGCTGCGTCTGCGGCTTGTTATCGAGACCCGGGAGAACATCGCCGGGGAAATGGAGCACGGGCAAAAGGAGGAACGTACTGATTGAGTCAACGGGATAAGCAGGTGCTGGAGTTCTGGGATAACGACGAGACCATGGCCATCATGGGAAAATTCGACTGCCACATCACCCTTTTGGAGGATAACTTCCAGGTAACGGTGATCCCCCAGGGCAACCGGCTGCTGCTGGAAGGCCCTCGGGCCTCCGTCAGCAGTGTGGTGGTCATGCTGGAGGAACTTCTCAAGGTGTACCGCAAGGGCCACCGCCTCACGTCCCAGGAATTTGAGTACGCCTTGAGCTTGACCCGGGAGGGCCGGCAGGCCTCCCTGGGCGAAATTTTTGACGACCTGGTCTATGTGACGGGCCGGGGCAAAAAGGTAAAACCCCGGACCCTGGGGCAGAAAAAATATGTACAAGCCATCCGGGAGCACGATATCGTCATGGGCATCGGGCCGGCGGGGACGGGGAAGACCTACCTGGCCATGGCCATGGCCCTGGCGGCCTTAAAGGACAAGGCCATCCACCGGCTGATCCTGACCCGTCCCGCCGTGGAAGCGGGGGAGCACCTGGGGTTCCTGCCCGGGGACATGCAGGAGAAGGTGGACCCCTACCTTCGCCCCCTCTACGATGCCCTCTACGACCTGCTGGGGGTGGAGACCTTTCAGAAGTATATGGAAAAAAGCATCATCGAGGTGGCCCCCCTGGCCTTCATGCGGGGCAGGACCCTGGACGACTCCTTTGTCATCCTGGATGAGGCCCAGAACACCACCTCGGAACAGATGAAGATGTTTCTGACCCGCCTGGGGTTCGGCTCCCGGGCCGTCATCACGGGGGACATCACCCAGGTGGACCTGCCCCGGGGCAAGTTCTCGGGACTGGCCGAGGTGCGGGACATCCTCAAGGACATCGAAGGGATCCGCTTCTGCTACCTGACGGATAAAGACGTGGTCCGCCACCCCCTGGTGCAAAAGATCATCCGGGCTTATGATCTTTACCAGACGAAGAATAATTGATATAATAGGAAGGCATGGGAAGGAAACAGCCCGAGGAGGATGCAAATGCGACTCATGGCCAACATCGGCAGCGGCTTGAAGGGAAAGGTGGGCTTATCCCGGAATGCGCAGCGTATCTCAGTGGCCCTGGTTATTTTTTTTGTTGTAATTTTTATCCTGACCTACACCGTCATGCCCCACCGGGTGTCCCTGGAGGTGGGCAAGCCCAGCCCCCAGACCATCACCGCCCAGAAGGAAGTGGTGGATCACCATACCACCAACCTCCTGAAGGAAGAGGCGTCCGAGGCGGTTCCGGAAACCTTTGATTTTGATCCCGGCGTCCTGCAGGAGGCGGAAGAGGGAGCGGCGGCCTTCTTCACCGGGATTTTGGCCCTGAAAGAACTGGAGGACCCGGAAGAACGGGAGGAGAAAGCCGGGGAAACTCTGGCAGGCCTCCCCTTCGACCTGGAGGAAGACGAATTTCTGGCTCTCCTGGAGACGGAACGGGAGAAGCTTTCGGGGATGCAGCGCTCCTTAAACCTGATGCTGCGGGATATCCTGGGCCAGGGAGTCAACCCTGCGGGCCTGGACAGCACCTACCGCGATCTCTTTGAAGAGGTGGAGAAAGAGGGCTACACCGGGGAGTTGGGGGCCGCAGCCCAGACCCTGATCCGCCACTACGTCCAGCCCAACCTGGTCTACAACCACGAGGCAACCCAGAGGGCCCGGGAAGAAGCCCGGTTGGCCGTGGAACCTGTCCGGATCCTCAAGGGCGCCCTCATCGTCACGGAAGGGCAGCAGGTGACAGAGACCCATGTCGCCCAGCTGGAGGCCCTGGGCCTGCAGCGGCAGGGGGCCGATTACGGGATTCTCTTCGGCCTGTCCATCATGGTCCTCATGATTTTTGCGGCGGTAGGTATTTATCTCTTTCTTTATGAAAAAGATATCTATGACCAGCCGGCCCTTCTCCTTCTCTACGGCCTCATCGTCTTTATCACCCTGCTCTTTTCCGTGGCCGGCAGTATCTTCTCCGGCTATCTGATTCCCACGGCCATGGGCATCATCCTCATCGCCGTCCTCTTCAACCACCGCCTGGCCCTGCTGACCACCGTGGTCTTCGGCCTCCTGACGGGCCTGGTGACGGGAGGCGATTTCCGCTTTGTCTTCATCGCCCTTCTGGGGGGCCTGGTGGCCACCTACGGGGTCTTCAAGGTGAACCGGCGGGATGACCTGGCCAAGGCGGGCCTCTATGTGGCGGCCCTGAACGCCGTGGCCATCGTGGGCCTCTTCCTCTTCGCCGGGGAAGTCCGGCTGGAATATGACTTTTTCAGGAGCTTCAGCGTGGGCGTCCTGGCCGGGGTGGGGAACGGCCTCATATCGGCTGTCATGGCCATCGGTCTTCTTCCCTACCTGGAGACGGGCTTTGGCCTCACCACCTCCGTCACCCTGCTGGAACTGGCCAACCCCAACCAGAGCCTGCTGCGGCGCCTTTTGCGGGAGGCCCCCGGGACCTATCACCACAGCATCATCATGGCCAACCTGGCGGAGGCCGCCGCGGAAGCCGTGGGGGCCGACCCCCTCCTGGCCCGGGTGGGGGCCTACTATCACGACATTGGCAAGTTGAAGAGGCCTTACTTCTTCTGCGAGAACCAGATTGCCCAGACCAACCCCCACGAGCGGATTTCCGCCAATTTGAGCAAGCTCATCATCACCTCCCACGTCAAGGACGGGGTGGAGATCGGCCGCAAGGGCAAGCTGCCCCAGATCATCTTAGATATCATCCAGCAGCACCACGGGACCAGCCTGGTGGCCTTCTTCTACATGCGGGCCACGGAGTGCAGCCCGGACCGGGAAAAGGTGGAGGAATCCAGCTTCCGCTACGAGGGGCCCAAACCCCACAGCAAGGAGGCGGCCATCGTCATGCTGGCCGACTCGGTGGAGGCCGCCGTGCGCTCCATGGTGAAGCCCACCGCCGGCAAGGTGGAGGGGATGGTCAGAAAGATCGCCAGGGAAAAATTGAACGACGGGCAGCTGGATGAGAGCAACCTGACCCTGGGTGAGGTGGACCGGATTATCGAGACCTTTATTCATATCCTCTCGGGCATCTTCCATACCCGTATCGAATACCCGGAGAGGGAACTGCTGGGGGGGGAGGGCAATGGGGCTTAAGATTGCCCTTACGGGCCCCTTCTCCTGTCCCCGGGGGCTGCCTCTCCTCCTCATGGGGATTTTAAAACAGGTGGCGGAGGCGGAAGGGCTGGCGGAGGCCGAAGTCAGCCTCTTCTTATGCAGCGATGCCGCCATCCGGGATCTCAACCGGCGCTACCGGAAGCTGGATGAAGCCACCGATGTCCTCTCCTTCCCCCAGTATGCAGGCCGGGAAGACCTGCCGGCAAAAGGGGGGTCCCTGCATCTGGGGGACATCGCCATTTCCCTGGAGCGGGCCCGGGACCAGGCCGTGAGCTTCGGCCATTCCCTCCAGCGGGAAGTGGGGTTCCTCTTCACCCACGGGCTGCTGCACCTTCTGGGGTACGACCACGGGGAGACCGGGCAGGCCCGGAAAATGCGGCAGATGGAGGAAAGAGTGCTGGAGGGGGCAGGGTTAAGGAGGGATGAAGATGCAGGCTCGCAGCTTTAAGGAAAGCTTTTATTATGCCTTCTCCGGCCTACGCCATACCTGGAAAACCCAGCGAAACTTCCGCCTGCACGTGCTGACGGGGATTTTGATCCTGTCGGCTGCCTTCCTTTTACGCCTCTCCTATGTGGAGATCCTCCTGATCGGCAGCGCCATTTTCTCCGTCCTGGTCATGGAGCTCATCAATACCGCCCTGGAAACGGCCGTCGACATGGTCACCAGGGACTTCCACCCCCTGGCCTTCATCGCCAAGAATGTGGGGGCCGCCGCCGTGCTCCTGGCTGCCCTCTACGCCCTGCTGGTGGGCCTCGTCGTCTTCGGCCGCAGGTTTGTTAACTTATTTTAATAAATATGGGATTTTTTTTAATAAAATCCCCGTTGAATAAAAGCTATAATAACTTAAAAGGCTGAGGATGGCATTTGAGGAGGGCAAGATGAAGCGGCTGTCGACTCAAATCATCGTGGACAACAAGTTCCTCATACTCCTGATCCTGGTCCTGACCGTCAACACCGTCCTGGTGGGGTTGGGGTACAATTTCCTGAACAAGCACCTGGTTCTTCAGGAAGAGGAATTTAACTACAAACAGAATTTTGCCCGGGACCTCTGGGAATACAACCGCCGCCTGGCCATGGACCTGGGGGTGGAGGACCGCTCCTCGGTGCGGGATGCCCTTTCCCGCCTCATCCAGGAGGTGGAACTGGCCTCCACCGGCGACGACCTGGCCCGGGCCATCCTTTCCCACGGCCGGCGGGCCCAGGAGACCATCCTACGGGAGTATGAAAACCGCCAGCGGGAGCGGATCCTGGCCCTGGTCAACCAGGATGCCAACGTTCAGGGACTAACTGACCGCCAGGTGCTGGTGGTCAGCGCCTCCCTGGAGACGGGGGTCATGGTGGACCCCCTGGACCTTTTCATGGAAGAGACCATCCTGGAGATCGCCGATATCGTCTTTGAAAGCGAGACGGTCCAGAGCCTCTCCGTCATGATGGAGGTGGAGGAGGGGCGGGCCCGGCTGGTCACCTCCATCAGCCCCGTGGAGCAGATCCGGATCTTAAGCGACGAACTGGATTCCCTGCGGGTGGATTCACGGGCCCTCCGTTCCGCTGCCGGTTTCCTGGACATGACGGGGGAAGGGATCATCATAAAAATCTACGATGCCGTCGAAGGTTTTACCACCAACGCCATCATCCACGAGACGGATGTTCGGGATGTGGTCAACGAGCTCTATGCCTCGGGGGCCAAGGGGGTTGCCGTGGGGGGGCAGCGTCTGGCCGCCACCTCCGCCATCCGCTGCGTGGGGCCTGTCATCCTGGTCAATGACGAGCGGATCTCCGTGAACCCCGTGGTCATCCACGCGGTGGGGGACCCCCGGGTGCTGGAGAGCGGCATCAGCATCATCCGCCTGTCCCTGGAGAGCATGCGGGACCTGCGCTTCGAGATCGAAAGGGCCGACAATATCACCCTACCGGCCCATTCCCGGTAAAGGTTTCCGGCAGGGCTGCGGCCCATGGCGAACACAAAAAGGAGATTTCTTGCATGTCCGATTCCAATACCCAATACACCAGATTGATGGAACGGGCCCGTCAGGCCAGGGAGCGGGCCTACGCTCCCTACTCCAACTTCAAGGTCGGCGCTGCCCTCCTGACGGCCGGGGGAGAGGTGATAACCGGCGGTAACGTGGAGAATGCCTCCTACGGGCTTTCCATGTGTGCCGAGAGGGTCGCTCTCTTCGCCGCCGTGGCCCGGGGGGAGCGGGATATCCGGGCCATCGCCGTGGCGGCGGGCACCCGGGCCATCCCCTGCGGCGCTTGCCGGCAGGTTATGCTGGAGCTGGCTCCGGAGGCCGATGTCATCACCCGGGAGGAGGATGGCTCCCTCCGGGTTCAGAAGGTGAAGGAACTCCTCCCCGATGCCTTTACCCTGTAAAAAAAACCCTTGGGCCGGGCAAGCCTTTCCCGAAATCCCAAGGGTTCTTTTTATACAGCCCCGCCGGCCGCCGTCCTCCTTATGTGAGGTAGATGTACAGGAGGCAGAGGGCGCAGCTGACAGTGATGGCGATGGCCGCTATCTTCAGGCCGAATACCGGCACCATGAGGACACCCAGGAAGAGAATCAGGAAAAAAACCACATTCAGCTTCAGGGCTTTCCTCCCCTTCCTCTTGAGTTCCTTTTTGTGCTCTTCCACCTGGGTTTCCTGGATCTCCGGGGTTTCCGTCGTCAAAAAGGTTCACCTCTCTCAGATTTGGTCTTTTGCCGGGAACAAAAAAGGGGCGTGGAAAAAGGGCCTTCTTTATCCATGGAAGGTGCTTTTTCCCTGAATCTGTATTATAATGAAATGAAATACCCCAATTACAAGAATACTATTCTTGAGAGAAAAAGTCAATTTCCGTTTTTCATCCTTCAGGGGGGGAAAGCATGTTCAAATCAGGTTTTGTGGCCCTGATCGGCCGGCCAAACGTAGGAAAATCCACCCTTATCAACAACCTGATGGGGCAAAAGCTGGTCATCGTCAGCGATAAGCCCCAGACCACCCGGAACCGCATCCACTGCATCCTGACCACGGAGGAGGCCCAGGTGGTTTTCCTGGATACCCCGGGAATCCACCGCCCCCGCCACAGGCTGGGGCAGCGCATGGTCAAGACTGCCCTCAACACCTTCAAGGGGGTGGACCTGGTCCTCTTCCTGGTGGAAGGCCCCATCTCCCCCGGCCCCGGGGACCGCTATATCGCCCAGGCCCTGAGGGGCCTCAAAACCCCCGTCATCCTGGTCATGAACAAGATGGACCTGCCCCCGGAAGGAAGCCCCGGCGGCAGGGGCTTCAAAGGGGCCTATGAAGGCCTCTACCCCTTTGCCGGCGTCCATGAGGTTTCCGCCCTTCAGGGCACCAACCTGCCGGGGCTGACGGAGGCCATCCTGGCGGCCCTGTCCCAGGGGCCCAAATACTACCCCGATGACATGGTCACGGACCAGCCGGAGCGGTTTGTGGCGGCGGAGCTCATCCGGGAGAAGGTTTTCCAGCTGACCCGGGATGAGATCCCCCATTCCACGGCGGTGGTCATCGAGGAGATGCGGGAGCGGGAGGGGAGCCCCCTCCTGGACATCCGGGCCGTCATCCATGTGGAGCGGGAATCCCAGAAGGGCATCGTCATCGGCAAGCAGGGCCGGGTCTTGAAAGAGGTGGGTTCCCTGGCCCGGCAGGACCTGGAGGTCCTCCTGGGAAGCCCCGTCTACCTGGAGCT
>PWVN01000196.1 GCA_003561835.1 Syntrophomonadaceae bacterium | reverse complement strand
TCAAAGGGGCAGGAGCGGACACAGGTGCCCAGGCCGATGCAGGCAAAGGGGCAGGCCTTGAAACCGCCGCCGAAAAGGGCCGCAGCCTTACAGTCCTGTGCCCCGTCATAGTCAAACTTAACCCGGGCCTTGTCCGCGTCTCCCAGGCAGAGGAGGGTGGAAACCCGCCTTTCGGCCTGGTCCTCTATGCCCACCCCCAGAATTTCCGCCACTTCCTCGGACACATCGCAGCCCCCCGGGATGCAGGCGCTGATGGGGGCCTCCCCCCGGGTCACCGCCTGGGCAAACTGGGAACAGCCGCCGTAGCCGCAGGCGCCGCAGTTGGCCCCGGGCAGGCAGTGCTTAACCTCCTCGATCCTCGGGTCTAACTCCACTGCCAGCTTTTTCGAGGCCAGGGCCAAAAGCCCTCCGAAGAGCAGGCCCAAACCTGCCAGGGTCAGTGTTGCCTCAAACATATTCCCCCACCTCTTTCCTTGATATCCGTAAAGATAAGTCTCTCTCTAAAGGGAGCGGCCTTTCCCTACAGGGCGATCATGCCCCTAAAACCCATGAAGGCGATGGACAGGATGCCTGCCGTTACCAGGGCGATGGCCGTACCCCGGAAGGGTCTGGGCACCGTCACCAGCTCCAGGCGCTCCCGCATGCCGGCGATGAGGACCAGGGCCAGGGTGAAGCCGACGGCGGCCCCGAAGCCGTAGACCAGGGACTGAAGCAGGGTGAAGTCGTTTTGGATGTTCAAAATGGCCACGGCCAGGACAGCGCAGTTGGTGGTGATCAGGGGCAGGAAGATTCCCAGGGCCTGGTTCAGGGCCGGGCTCACCTTCTGGATAACCATCTCCACCAGCTGCACCAGGGAAGCGATGACCAGGATGAAGGCCACCGTCCGCAGGTACTCCAGCGCAAAGGGCACCAGGAGGAAATTGTAGATGAGCCAGGTAACCAGGGACGCCATGGTCATGACAAAGACGACGGCCATGCCCATCCCCAGGGACGTATCCACCTTCCTGGAAACCCCCAGAAAGGGGCAGATGCCGAAGAAACGAATCAGGACAAAGTTATCGACGAGAACGGCCAGCAGGATAATGGCCAGCAGGTTTCCCAAGGTTTCTCAACTCCTTTTCGTCTGGGGTGGTTATTCCAGGCCCATCCGTTTGTAAAAGATATTTACCAGGGCCATGAGCAGCCCCAGGGCGATGAAGGCCCCGGGCGGCTGGGCGAAGAGCTGGATGGGCTCAAAGGATGCCCCCATGATGTTCAACCCGAAGAGGGTCCCGGCCCCCAGGAGTTCCCGGACCGACCCCAAAAGGGTCAGGCTCAGGGTGAAGCCCAGTCCCATCCCCAGGCCGTCCACGGCGGCGTGGAAGACGCTGTGCTTGCTGGCGAAGGCCTCCGCCCTTCCCAGGATGATGCAGTTGACCACGATCAAGGGGATGAAAACCCCCAGCTCCGTATGCAAGGCCTCGAAATAGGCCTTAAGGAGCATATCCACGATGGTCACGAAGGTGGCGATGATCACGATGAAGCAGGGAATGCGGATTTTCGCCGGGATAAAATTCCGGATGCCGGATATGACAATGTTGGATGCCGTCAGCACGGCCAGGGTGGAAATCCCCATGCCGAAGGCGCTTTCGGCCCAGGCCGTCACCGCCAGGACGGGGCACATCCCCAGGACCAGCCGGAAGACGGGGTTTTCCGTCAAGATGCCTCTGGTAAAGATCGTCGATGCTTTCAAACTCACAGTCGGTGCACCTCCTAGCCGTCCAGGAACGTGGCGGCGAATTTGTCCATGGTATCCCGGAGGGATTTGGCCATCCCGGCGGAAGACTCGGTGGCCCCGGTGATGACGTCGATGTCCCTGCCCAACTCGATGGGGTCCTTTGGGGTCAGCCCGATGATCTGGCTGACGAAGGGCTCCTCTTCTATCTTCTTGCCGATGCCCACCGTTTCCTCGTTGGGCCCGTAAATAATGTTGATTATTTCGCCCTGGCCGTCGATGACCAGCTGGTAGGGAATGCCGGGAGCCCCGTAGCCCCGGGCCCGGGCCTGGGCCAGGGCCCCGAGGAAAACCTCCCCTTCCCCGTAGACGGCCTTGAAGTCCACACCCTCCACCGTTTCTTCCTCCACGGTGACAGCACCGGGGAAGAAGTCCAGGATAGCCTGGCGGCTCCGCTCCGCATCCCGGGCATCGATAATATCCGAGGTAACGCTGTGAACATAGGACAGGGATGCGGCCGAGACGGCCGTGATCAGCATCAGGGTCAGGGCCATTTTCAAAATCTCTTTCATCAGGCCTTCACCTCCCCGAACTTGGTGGGTACAGTCAGGTTATCGATGAGGGGGGTGGCGCCGTTCATGAGGAGAATGGCAAAGGTAACCCCCTCGGGGTATCCCCCGTAAAAGCGGATGGCCATGGTGATGATACCGAGCCCCACACCGAAAATGACCTGGCCCTCCCGGGTCACGGGAGAGGTCACGTAGTCGGTGGCCATGTAGAAGGCGCCCAGGAGGAGCCCTCCCGCCATGACCTGGAAGAGGCCGGCAGACATCATGGCCGTCACGCCGGCAAACCCGGCGCCGGCATTGATGGCCCCCATGACGAAGACGGTGGCGATATAGCTGCCGGGGATGTGCCAGCTGATGTGCCCCTTGTAGAAGAGCCACAGGGCCCCCAGGAGCAGGGCCAGGGCCGAGGTCTCCCCGATGGAACCGGGGATGGTGCCGGTGAACATGTTCAGCATGGAGGCGCTGCCGCCGGCCAGGGGGGTGGCGGCGGAGACGCCGTCCACGCCGGGGGCCAGCCAGTTGGTCATGTGGCCGGCAAAGGAGACGGTCAGGACGGCCCGCCCCACCAGAGCGGGGTTGAAGAGGTTGCTCCCCAGGCCGCCGAAGACGTGCTTGCCGATGAGGACGGCCACCAGGGAGCCGAAGACCACCAGCCACCAGGGAGGGGCCGGGGGAAGGGTCAGGGCCAGCAGCAGGCCCGTAACGGCGGCGCTGCCGTCCCCGATGATGTTCTTACTGCGAAGGACCAGGGCCTCCGTCAGCATGGCCGTGAAGGTGGCCAGCAGGATAGTTATGAGAGCGCTGTAACCGAACAAAAGGACGCCTGCCAGGGCCACCGGAAAGAGGGCCGTCAGCACATCGAACATGATGCCCTGGACCGTCTCGGGGGCCCGCAGGTGCGGGGATGATGACGCAACCAGTCTATTCTCCAAGGTTTCTCCCTCCATTTCCGGCTATTTCTTCGCCCTGGCCAGTATTTCCCCCTTGGATATGCGGATCCACTGGGTCAGGGGGCGTTTGGCCGGGCAAATATAGGAGCAGCAGCCGCACTCGATGCAGTCGACGGCGTGGAAAGCCTCCGCCTTTTCCAGGTACCCCTTCTCCGTGGCGGAGCCGATGGTCAGGGGCATCAGGTTGACGGGGCACACTTCCACACAGCGGGCGCACCGGATGCAGGGCTTGATTTCAAGGATGTCCACCTCCGCATCCGTCAGCACCAGGATGCCGGAGGTCCCTTTGATGACGGGCATCTCCGCGGTGGTCTGGGCCAGGCCCATCATGGGGCCCCCCAGGATGAGCTTGCGGGCATTCTCCTTCATGCCGCCGCACTGGGCGATGACCTCCGAGACCAGGGTCCCGATTTTCACCTGCAGGTTGGCAGGGGCCGTGACCCCGGGGCCCGTGACGGTCACAATCCGCTCCACCAGGGGGATGCCCTTCTGAACGGCATCGGCGATGGCTGCGGCGGTGCCGGCGTTCTGGACCACCGTGCCCACATCCATGGGCAGGCCCCCCGAGGGGACCTCCCGGCCGGTAAAAACGTGGATGAGCTGTTTTTCCGCTCCCTGGGGATACTTGGTGTGGAGGGACTTGACCTCGATGGGCTCCCCTGCCGCCGCCTCTGTCAGGGCCTCCAGGCAGTCGGGCTTGTTGTCCTCCACGCCGATATACCCCTTCTCAACCCCCAGCACCTTCATGAGGACCTTTAGGCCGAAGACCACGGCCTCGGGGCGTTCCAGCATGAGGCGGTGATCGGCGGTGAGAAAGGGCTCACACTCGGATCCGTTGATGATCACGGTGTCAATGGGCTTCTCGGGAGGCGGGGAAAGCTTCACATGGGTGGGAAAGGTAGCCCCTCCCATGCCGGCAATACCGGCTTCCCGGATAATTTTTTTCAGCTCGTCGGCGGAGAGTTCCTGAAGGGGCGGGTTCTCCTTGACGGACTCATGCCAGGTGTTCTGGCCGTCGGACTCGATGACCACAGCTTTGGCAGGGCGGCCTACGGGATGGGGATAATCCTTAAGCTCCACCACCTTGCCGGAAACGCTGGCATGAACGGGGACGGAAACAAACCCCTTGCTGTCCCCCACTTTCTGCCCCACCTTGACCAGGTCCCCCACGTCCACCAGCGGCTCACAGGGAGCCCCGATGTGCTGCTGCATCAGGATGGCCACCCGGGCCGGGGGTTCGGCGGGAATTGTGGGTTTGCCTGCTGTGGCGCTTTTAAAATGGCCGGGGTGCACCCCGCCTTTAAAAGTCTTTACCATCCTCCCGATCACCTCTCTTTCTCCAAGTTTTACTACTTCGCGAAAATCGGCGCTTTTCCTGCAATTTCCTCATATTTTCGACTCTATAAGTTCTGGCTATCCCCGGGAAAGAACCCTCTCCTCCACCATGAGGCGCCGGGCCTCGCTGATGGTGTAGAAGGAGCCCGTCACGCACAGGGTGCCTCCTTCCGCCAGGTCCCGCCCCCGGCGCAGGGCTTCCGTCAGGTCGGGGAGGGCCTCCACCGGCTTGGAAGTCAGCCTGCCGATTTCCGCCGCCACCGCCTGGGGTTCCGCTGCCCGGGTCGGGTGCAGGGCCCGGGTGACGACAAACCGGTCGGCCGCGGACAGGATGTTTCTCAGCATATCCGGGATGGATTTGTCCCCCAGGATCCCCAGGACCACCACCCGGTTTCCCCGGGGAAAATACTCCTCCAGGGCTTGCCCCAGATTTCTCATGCTGTCGGGGTTGTGGGCCGCATCGATGACCACCAGGGGGTCTTCCTGAAGAATTTCCAGGCGCCCCGGCCAGGAAACGGTTTTTAGGCCCTGCCGCAGCAGGCCTTCCGCAAGGGGGATCCCTGCCAGATCCAGGGCCGCCAGGGCCGTCACCGCGTTTTGGACCTGGTGTTCGCCCAGGAGGGGGATAAAGACATTCTCCAGGGAGACCCCCCTCCCCCGGCAGGAAAAAAACTGGCCCTTAAGGCTTTTCCTTCCGGTCTCGAAGGTATAGTCGGCCCCCACCCGGTAGAGGGGGGCGCTTCTTTCTGTGGCAATCCGCGTCAGGACCTCCAGGGCTTCCGGGTCCCTGGAAGCGGTCAGGGCCGGGACCCCCTCCTTGATGATGCCCGCCTTTTCGGCGGCAATCTTGGCCACCGTATCCCCCAGGATGTCCGTATGCTCCAGGGACACGTTGGTGATCACGGAAACCAGGGGGGATTCCACCACATTTGTGGCATCCAGCCGGCCGCCCAGGCCCACCTCCAGGACCAGGTAATCCACCTGGGCCCGGGAAAAATGCAGGAGGGCCAGGGCCGTCACCACCTCGAACTCCGTCGGGGGGCCCAGGGTCCCAGCTGCGGATATCCGGTCCACCACGGGTTTCACCTGCTCCACCAGGGAGGTCAGGGTCTTTGCCGTCACATCCCGGCCGTCCACCGCCATCCGGTTGGTGAAGGACTCCAGGTAGGGCGACGTGTACAAACCCGTCTTAAAACCCGCTTCCCGTAAAATAGAAGCGGCAAAGGCAGCGGTAGAGCCTTTACCGTTGGTTCCCCCGATGTGGATCACATTCAGTTCGCGATGAGGGTTTGAGAACTCCTCCAGGATACAACGAATCCTGTCCAGGCCAGGCTTGATGCCGAAGCGTTCTCTGCTGTGAATCCACTGGAGGGCTTCCCGGTAATCCACTCTCCTTCACCTTCTCCACTCGTATAGAACCCCTATAACATATTACATCAAGCCCCTGGAACAATCAAGGGTTTTTTCTGGTACAAAGAGGCCCGTTCTCCAGTACAAATGTAACCGGGACAGAGGGCAAGCTCCGGGGACGGTTCCAAAGACTTGAATCCATTCAAGCTCCAGGGACGGTTCCGAAGACTTGAATGCATTCAAGTTCCGGGGACACTTCTCACTCATTAAAAACCCC
>PWVN01000155.1 GCA_003561835.1 Syntrophomonadaceae bacterium | reverse complement strand
GATTGAATCCCCATACAGAGGCGTGTCGCGACTTCATTCTTCTAGGGCAATCGAAAATTTTGCGCGGTTTCCTTGTTAACCCAACGATCATCGTTTATCATGGAGTTGGGTTTAATTTCGCGCAAAACTTCCGATTGAACCCTTAAAGAACCGTCCCCGGAACTTGAATAAAAAGAGAGAGCCGGGGTTGGCTCTCGATTTACCGGGTTTACATCTATGTTGATCTTAGGGTAGAATAAGGCCTTCTGTCTACTTGGTAATGCCCATGGTCTCCTCGTCTTCTTCCTCATCTTCCGGCATGTCATCGACCAGCAAAGGTACTCCCGGCAGCTGCGACAGCACATTCCCCCTGCCGTCGGCAAAGACCCAGTACCACTCTCCCGCTGCCTCCAGGGCATCCCGGTCCAGGGTGATGAGATCATAGGTGCTGCTGGTCTTGTCAACGGTGATCCTCAGCTGGTTTCCTTCCCTCATGGGAACCAGCTGGGCCTTCTTCAGGGTGCCGTTGATGACAAAGACCGCCACTTCCCGGGTCGGCTGAAAGGGATACTCGGGGAGTTCCAGCCCAAATTCCTGGGCTACCCGCAGAAAATCATCCTTTTCATAGAGGACCCGGGCCTGAAAACGGTCTTCCATCTTGCCCCGGTCGATGACGTTGAAGGTGAGTTCGTCTTCTTCCGCTGCCTCAAATACCGGGCTGGCCGGTTGGTGCCGGAAGTTATCATAGACCGAAAGGCCAACCAGCAGCAGCAGGAGAAACAGCAGCGGGAACAATCTCCTGGCCTCTACCACAAAAACCCTGCCCATATCATCCCCTCCCTCTGAACTTCTACAGTCATCTTTATGCGTCAGAGAAAGGAAATATGATTATTTAATTCCCGGCATCCCTCCTTCGAGGCGCCTTTTCCGCCTTTGCGAAGAGGTTCCCGGGATGGGGTTATTCCTTCAGCTCACCCTTGAGAAGGCCCTCTTCCCCGCCGGTGATAAAGGCGGGGACGATCCGGGAACGCAGGGAGGGATCCGCTTTCAGGCGGACCCTCAGGTAGTGCTCCGTCAGCCCCTCCATCTCCCCCTCCGGCAGGGGCTTTTCCAGCAAAACTTCCCGGGTGGTGCCGTAAAACCGTTTCGCATATTCCCGGGCCAGGTCCCTTCCCAGGACCCGCAGTTCTTCCGCCCGTTTGGCCGCCACCCCGGGGGGCACCCGGTTCGGGAAGGTTGCCGCCTTCGTCCCCCGGCGGGGGGAAAATTTGAAGACGTGGAGCCGGCTGAAGGCCATCTCCCGGACAAAGGAGAGGGTCTCCCGAAACTGTTCCTCCCCCTCCCCCGGGAAACCCACGATGACATCGGTGGACAGGGCCATGTCCGGGTCCAGGGCCCGCAGCCCGGCCGCCAGGCGGGCAAAATCCTCCCGCCGGTAGGGCCGGCCCATGGCCTCGAGGACCGGGTCGGACCCGCTCTGCAGGGGGATATGGAGGTGCCGGCAGAGTTCCGGGATATCCCGGAGGGCTCCCCTGAGCTCCCCGTCCACATCCACCGGTTCCAGGGAAGAGAGCCTCAGCCGCTCCGGGGGGCCCTGCCTGTGGATATCGTAGAGCAGGCCCGCCAGGGTGCGGGGAGGGTCCAGGTCCCGCCCCCAGGCCCCCAGGTGGGTGCCCGTCAGCACCAGTTCCCGGTACCCCCCGGCCCTGATGGCCGCCACCCGTTCCAGGACCTCCCCGGGCTGCTGGCTCCGCAGGTTCCCCCGGGCATGGGGGATAATGCAGTAGGTGCAGTATTCCTGGCAGCCCTCCTGGATCTTCAGAAAGGCCCGGGCCCTGCCGGCCTCCCCGGGCCAGGGCAGGTCTTCAAAGAGCTCCCCCGCCTCTTTCTCCCGGACCAGGTTAAACTTATGGCCCCGGCGGGCCTCCTCCACCAGGGTCGGCAGTTCCCCGCGATTGCCGGTTCCGATGAGGATGTCCACCCCGGGGATTTTCGCCGCCTCCTCCGGCGCCACCTGGGGGTAGCAGCCGATGACGGCCACCACGGCCCCGGGGTTTTGCCGCACCGCCCGGCGGACGGCCTGCCGGGATTTGGCGTCGCTCAGGTGGGTTACGGTGCAGGAATTGATCACATAGACCTCGGCCTCTGCCGCGAAGGGGACCACCCGGTAGCCCGCCTGCCGGAAAAGGTCCTTCAAGGCTTCGGATTCGTACTGGTTCACCTTGCATCCCAGGGTGTAGAAGGCTGCCCTCTTCATGAACTTCCCCCCTGCCCCAGCTCGCCGTAGTGGTAGAGGACCAGGGCCAGGACAGCAGGGCCCGCCGTCTCCGTCCGCAGGATCCGGGGCCCCAGGGTCACCAAAGCGACCCCCTCCCCTGCCGCCTCCGCCGCCTCCTCCGGCGAGAAGCCCCCTTCAGGTCCGATAAAAATCCGCACCTCCCGGGGCCGGGGGGCGGCCGCCAGGAAGGGACCGAGGCCCAGGGAGACTTCCTCCTCCCAGGGCATGAGGGCCAGGGTGCCCCCCAAAGCCCTCCCGGCCTCCCCCACCTCCACCAGGGCCCGGGCCAGGGTCACGGGTTCCCGGACCCGGGGCAAAAGGTTCCTGCCGCTCTGCTCCAGGGCCGCCGCGGCAATCCTCTGCCAGCGCCGCCGCCGCTCCTCCCCCCTGGCCCCCGCCAGCCGCACCACACAGCGCCGGGTCAAGAGGGGGACGATTTCCGCCACCCCCAGTTCCACACACTTCTGCACTACCTGGTCCATTTTGTCCCCCTTGGGAAGGCCCTGGTACAGGACCACCCTGAGCCCGGGGTCGGGGTTTGGCCCCCCCGTCAGGGGGGCCGTCAGAAGCCCCTCTGCCGCGTCCCGGGACGGGAAAAGGAGGCGGCAGAGGTAGGCCTGACCCAACCCGTTGGTCACGACCACCTCCGCCCCCTCCTTGAGGCGCAGCACTTTGCGGATATATTTCGCCTGTTCGGCGGAAAAATGGACCTTATCCTCCCGAAAGCCCCCGGGGCTGACATAGAAGCGCTCCGCCATTTTATTTGTTCCCGCCGAGGGCGTCCTTCACCTTATCCATAAAACCCTTCTCTTCCGGCAGTTCCTCTCCCATGACCCTGGCAAAGTCCCGCAGGGCCTGGCGCTGCTTGGCGCTCAGCCGCTCGGGCACCTTGACCTTGACCACGATATGCTGGTCCCCCCGCCCCAGCCCCCGCAAGTGGGGGATGCCCTTGCCCTTCAGGCGGAAGGCGGTGCCCGGCTGGGTCCCTTCCGGGATCCTGAACTTGACCTTTTTCCCGTCGATGACCGGAACCATGACCTCCGCCCCCACCACCGCCTGGGCGAAGCTGATGGGGAAGTCCAGGATCAGGTCGTTCCCCTCCCGCTTGAAGATCTTGTGGGGCTTCACATGGATGACCACATAGAGGTCCCCGGGAGGGCCGTTGCGGCGGCCCGACTCCCCCTCCCCGGCCACCCGCAGCTTGGAACCCGTGTCCACCCCGGCGGGGATCTTCACATCGATCTTCCGCTCCCGGTGGACCTGCCCCTTGCCGGTGCATTCCCGGCAGGGTTCCTTGATGATTTTTCCCTCGCCCCGGCAGCCCTCACAGGTCTGGACGTTGATGAACCGGCCGAAGGAGGTGTTCCGGACCACCTGCTGTTGGCCGCTGCCGCCGCAGGCGGAGCAGGTCTCGGGCCGGGTCCCCGCCTGGGCCCCGCTGCCGTCGCAGGCAGAGCAGGTCTCGGTGCGGGGGATTTTCAGCTTGGTCTCCAGGCCGAAGGCGGCCTGTTCCAGGGTGATTTCCAGGTCATAGCGCAGGTCGGCCCCCCGCTGGGGGCCTGCGGAACGACGGCGGGAGAAGGCTCCTCCGCCGGAGAAAAAAGATTCGAAAATATCCTCGAAGCCGCCGAACCCCTGCTGGGAGCCGCCCCCGCCAAAGCCGTTGCCGAAGCCGCCAAACCCCTGCTCCATGTGGCCGAACTGGTCGTAGTGGGCCCGCTTGTCCGGGTCCACCAGGGCATCGTAGGCTTCCTTGACCTCTTTGAAGCGGTTCTCTGATTCTTTATCGCCAGGATTCATGTCGGGGTGGTAACGGCGGGCCAGCTTCCGGTAGGCCTTCTTGATCTCCTCCTGACTGGCGCTCCGCTCCAGCCCCAGCACTTCATAGTAATCCTTTTTTGGCATGAACCTTCAAACCTTTCCCCTGTAGTCTATTTCTCCTCGTCATCCACCACTTCGTAGTCGGCATCCACCACATTGTCCTCCTCGGCGGGGCCTTCCTGCTCCGGCGCCCCCGGGCCCCCCGGACCCTCCGGACCCTCCTGCCCCTGCCCGGCCTGCTCCTGCTGCTTCACCTGCTCGTAGAGCTTGGAGGAGAGTTCATGGAGGTGTTTGGTCAGGGCCTCGGAAGCCTCCTCGATTTTTTCCAGGGAATCGCCCTGGACGGCCTCCCGCAGTTTGTTGATGCTGCCCTCGATTTCCTCTTTTTTGGCGGCCTCCACCTTGTCGCCCAGTTCCTTGACGCTCTTTTCCGTGCTGTAGATGAGGGAGTCGGCGTTGTTTTTGGCTTCCACCAGTTTCTTCCGCTTCTCGTCTTCCTCGGCAAACTGCTCCGCATCCTTGACCATCCGGTCGATTTCCTCATCCTTCAGGCCGCTGGTAGCGGTGATGGTGATCTTTTGCTCTTTCCCCGTGCCCAGGTCCTTGGCGGATACGTTGACGATCCCGTTGGCGTCGATGTCGAAGGCCACCTCGATCTGGGGCACGCCCCGGGGTGCCGGGGGGATACCGTCCAGCATGAACCGCCCGATGGTCTTGTTGTCGGCAGCCATGGCCCGTTCCCCCTGGAGGACATGGATCTCCACGCTGGGCTGGCTGTCGGCGGCAGTGGAAAAGATCTGCTTCCTGGACGTGGGGATGGTGGTGTTCTTCTCGATGAGCCTGGTGTTGACGCCCCCCAGGGTTTCAATCCCCAGGGACAGGGGCGTAACATCCAGAAGCAGGACATCCTTCACTTCCCCGGAGAGGACCCCGGCCTGGATGGCGGCGCCCAGGGCCACCACCTCGTCGGGGTTCACGCCCCGGCTGGGCTCCTGGCTCATGATCTTCTTGATGCTCTCCTGGACGGCGGGAATCCGGGTGGACCCCCCCACCAGGATGACCTTGTCGATGTCTTCCGGCTTCAGCCCCGCGTCTGCCAGGGCCTGTTTGGCGGGCCCCACCGTCTTCTCCACCAGGTCTGCCGTCAGCTCATCGAACTTGGCCCGGGTCAGGTTTAGGTCCAGGTGCTTGGGGCCGTCCTGGGTGGCGGTGATGAAGGGCAGATTGATGTTGGTGGAGGTGACGCTGGAAAGCTCGATCTTGGCCTTTTCCGCCGCCTCGCTGAGGCGCTGCAGGGCCATGGCGTCCTTGCGCAGGTCCACTCCCTCTTTGTTCTTGAAGTCGTTGGCCATATAGTCCACGACCCGCTCGTCGAAGTCATCGCCCCCCAGGCGGTTGACACCGTTGGTGGACTTCACCTCGAAGACGCCGCCCCCCAGTTCCAGGATGGAGACGTCGAAGGTGCCGCCCCCCAGGTCGAAGACCAGGATGGTCTGGTCCTCCCCCTTATCCAGGCCGTAGGCCAGGGAAGCCGCCGTGGGCTCGTTGATGATGCGCAGGACCTCCAGGCCGGCGATCTTGCCGGCATCCTTGGTGGCCTGCCGCTGGCTGTCGTTGAAATAGGCGGGTACGGTGATGACCGCCTGCTTGACCTCTTCACCCAGGAATTTCTCCGCATCCCTTTTGAGCTTCTGCAGGATCATGGCGGAAATTTCCGGGGGGGTATAGTTCTTGCCGTCGATGGTGACTTTGTGGTCGGTACCCATATAGCGCTTGATGCTGCGCACCGTCCGCTGGGGGTTGGTCACCGCCTGCCGCTTGGCCACCTGGCCCGTCAGGCGCTCTCCATCCCGGGTGAAGGCCACCACGGAGGGGGTTACCCGCTCCCCTTCGGCGTTGGTGATGATTTCCGGCTCGCCGCCCTGAAGGATGGCCATGGCCGAGTTGGTGGTTCCCAGGTCAATCCCAATTACTTTTGGCATAAGTATTTCCTCCCCTTCTCAACATTATATTGACTTATTTAGCTACAGTTACCATACTGCACCGCAAAATCCTGTCCTTCAGTTTGTACCCCTTTTGAAGTTCATCCACCACGGTGTTCTCCCCGTGCTCCTCCGAGTCCACCACCATGACGGCCTCGTGGATGTGGGGGTCGAAGTCATCGCCCCTGCAGGCGATCTCTTCCACGCCTTCCTCCCTGAGAAGGGCCATGAACTGCTTGTGGACCATCTCCAGGCCCTCTTTCAGGCCCTTTTCCTCCCTGGTGTCGCTGCTCTTGAGAGCCCGCTCCAGGCTGTCTAAGAGGGGCAGCATCTTTTTGATAAAGTCTCCCAGGGCGTCGTCTCGCCATTCGGCCCGCTCCCGCTGGACCCTCTTCCGGTAGTTTTCGAAGTCCGCCTGCCGGCGCAGGACCTGCTCGAAGAGTTCCTGCTTCTCCTGTTGGAGGCGGGCCACCTCCTGCCGCAGCCCTTCCACATCCTCCGCCCCGTTCCCTTCCCCTGCCATATCCCCGGGCTGCCCCTGGGCCTCCCGGCGATTTTCCTTTTCGTCTTCCCTTAGTGCATCTTCAGGCTTCTCCGACAAGTATCTTTCACCCCTTCCTCTGACGGATCCGGGAAAAAGTCCCGTACATCCGGTATCAATCTTTTAACCGGCGCTGTTCAAGCGCAGCACCAGGTATTCCACCAGGGTGATGACCCTGGCATACTCCATGCGGATGGGACCGAGAATCCCGATGGTCCCCATGTTCCTGCCCACCACCTGGTAGGTGGTGACCACCATGCTTAAGTCCTTGAATTCCTCCAGCTTATTTTCTTCCCCGATGCGGACTTCTATGCCCGTGGGCGAGGCGCTGCCCAGGAGGCTTTCCAGGAGGGCTTCCTCCTCGAAGAGGGTCAGAAGGCTCCTGACCTTGTTCACATCCCGGAATTCGGGCTGGTTGAGGATGTTGGTGGTGCCTCCCAGGAAAAGCTTCCCATCCTCGCTGCGGCCGGCGTCCTCGATCAGGTTCAGGGTTTCGTTCAAAAGACCCACGTTGTTTATTAAATCACTTTTGACCTCTTTTAGCAAGGAAGAAGTGATGGTGTCCATGGTCAAACCGTAAAACTTGTGGTTGAGGTAGGCCACCATCCTCTCCAGTTCCCTCTCCTCCAGGGCCAGGGGAAGGGAGATGGACTTGTGCTTGACAAACCCCGTATCCGTGATCAGGATGGCCAGCCCGTGGCCCGGTTCCAGGGAGAGGACCTTCAGCTGCTTGAAGGCGCTCTTCCGGATGATGGGCCCAAAGACCAGGGAAGTGTAGTTGGTGATGGAGGAGAGGACCCGGGAGATCTGCTGGATAAACTGCTCGATCTCCTTTTCCCTGCGCTCCTTGAGAATCTTTTCGACGGCCGCCACCTCGTCCTTGCCGAGGGCGACCGTTTCCATGAGAGAATCCACGTAGAACCGGTACCCCCTCTGGGAAGGGACCCGGCCGGCGGAGGTATGGGGCTGTTCCAGGTAGCCGGATTCCTCCAGGTCGGCCATCTCGTTGCGGATGGTGGCGGGGCTTAACCCCAGGGAATAGCGGCGGGCAATGGTTCGGGAACCCACGGGCTCGGCGGAATGGATATAATCGCGCACGACAGCCTGCAGTATTCTTTTTTTCCTCTCCGATAGCGCCATGTCCGTCCCTCTTTTCTATTAGCACTCTCGTGAATAGAGTGCTAATTTCTATCTAAAAAAATACCACCCCGGGGTGATTTTGTCAAGGTAAACTCGACAAATTTTATCATCCTTTTCCCGACAGCTTTTCCCGGCACGTTTCCCGGCTCACTCCTCCCGGCTCACTCCTCCCCGGCTCACTCCTCCCCGGCTCACTCCTCCCCGGTCCTTTCCCCTGGGCCCAAGCCCACCAGGGAACGGAGGCCTTCCCGCAAAGAGGCGGCCCCGTCCCTCAAAAAGGAGATGTCGAAGATTCGGCTGCTGCCGGACCAGTAGATTTCCAGTTCCCCGCCTTCCCGGGCGGTGATGCGGAAGGCCTTGAGGGGCTCATCCACCCCCAGAAGGTTCTTTGAACCCTGTTCCGCCAGGTTGATGCCGCTGTAAAAGAGGAGGGCCACCAGGAACAGGCAAAAGAGGAGGGTCAGGGATTTTTTTGCCGCCATGCTGTGCCTCCTCGGGTCAGGGTATTTGGTAGAGGACTTCCGCCAGGGCCTGGGCCAGGTAGGGCAGGGTGCGGCAGGCTTCCTCCAGGGTGTTCTCGTGCCCCCCCACCTCCACCAGGAGGGCTCCCGGGTGCAGGTCCTGGTTGTAGACCAGGTTGCGCTCCCGGATGCCCCGGGAGATGCCGGGGGCGATGCGTTCCAGGGCCTCGTGGAGGGCCCGGGCCCGGGCCCTATTCTCTTCCGAGCCTTCGTGGGCGGTGCCCATGACCAGGAGGATCTTGCCCACCTCCCGGCCGTTGATCTCGGCGGTGCTCACCCTCCTGGGCACCCCGTCCCGGTGGATGTCCAGGACCAGCCGGACTTCCGGCGCCGCGGCGATCCGCTGCTGGGCTGTGACCCGGGCCTCCTGGTAGGCCTGGCTGCGGGGGATGTCGTGGATGGTGACATCGTGGAGGACGGGGATGCCGTAATCCCCCTCCAGGATCAGCTTCAGCTCCTGCCCCAGAAAGGCCACCGTCTGGGTCAAATCCGTGGTGAAATTCTCCCCGGAGGTGGGAAAGAAGCTTTCGGTGGTATGGGCGTGGTAGATAAAGATGCCGCCGTGCAGGTCACCGCCCTGGTAGACCTCCCCCTGGGTCAGGAGGGCGGGGTAGGCTTCCGGGGGGGAATCCCCCTCATCGGCAAACCCCGGGGGCGGCGCATAGTCCGTAAAGGAGCGCATGCCGGAGATCTGGTTGGCCAGAAAGGTTTTGGGGTCCAGGGGATTGACATCCACCAGGGCCAGGAGAGTCTGATTGACCATGCCCAGGGGAGGAACCCCCGGTTCTCCCTGAAGGGACCGTAAACCCGGCAGGGCCGATTCCAGCGCGGCCGTGTACAGGCCGCTCCCCCTAAGAAAGCCCGGCAGGCTCAGCTCTCCCCCGTCGAACCCGGCCAGGGCCAGGCTGTTGACCAGAAGGAGGCAGCCCAAAAGGAGGGTCGCACCCAAAAAAAATACCCGTATTTTCTTTTTTGACCTCTTGGTAATACAGAGCCTTCTCCTTCTTTGCAGCAGCTGGACCACCACCCCGTCTCTCATTATCTATAATTACTATGCAGGGGCGAAGAGCCATAGTACTGAAAGGAAGGGTGGGGAAAACAGAAAAGAAGCGGGAGGCCCCGGGCCTCCCCGGGCCTCCCGCTTCTTACTTAAGAAAATTTAATGCAGGTACTTGGAGGCATCGGCGGGCTCGATGTTGGGGTGCAGGGCTGCGTTGATGCCCCCGGCGATGAGCCGCGCCGTATCCTCGATCAAGGTATCCACCTCTTTGGGCGTCACCATGAGGTTGCCGTTGTAGGGGCTTAAGACTTCCGTCAGGAGCCGGCGCTTGTCGTCCCAGCTCATGTCCCGCAGGACCTGGTACACCTTGCTCTCCTCGCCGGCGGAATCCTTGAGGGATTCCACCAGCTGGTTCATGGCGTCCACGGCAATGGTGACGGCGTCCACCACGGTGGGTACCCCCAGGGCATAGACGGGCATCCCCATGGTCTCCCGGTTGATGGGCAGTCGCCGGTTCCCCACCCCGGACCCGGGATGGATGCCCGTATCGGCAATCTGGATGGTGGTATGCAGGCGCTCCATGTTCCGGGCCGCCAGGGCGTCCACCGTCAAGATCATGTCGGGCCGGACCTTCTCCACCAGCCCCTGGACGATCTCTCCCGTCTCCACCCCCGTCAGCCCCAGAACACCGGGGGACAGGGCCGCCACGGAGCGAAAGCCGGGGCCCAGGGTTTCCGGTTCCAGGGCCAGGATATGGCGGGTCACCAGAAGCCCCTGGACCACCCGGGGGCCCAGGGCATCGGGGGTCACGTTCCAGTTCCCCAGGCCGATGACCAGCACCGTCTTTTTGGCTTCCTTTTCCAGGCCCATGAGCAGGCCCAGTTCCCGGGCCAGGGCCTGGCTCACCTCTTCCTGGAGCTGGGGGTCTTTGCGGCGCAGGCCCCGCGCCTCGATGGTGATGTAGCTGCCCATGACCTTGCCCAGTTTCTCGGCAGCCTCGGGGCTGGTCACCTTGACCCGGCTTATGTGCATGTCCCCCTCTTCGAGAGACTGGGACTCCACGCCGGGGATGTCGCCTCCCGACGGCTCCTGGAGCAGCATTTCCCGGGCCTCCACGGCCAGGTCCGTTCGGATGCCGCCCCGGCTTAAGGGGTCCCGGAGATGTCCTGGTTTACAGGGCAAAGAAAGCACCTCCTAGCGAAGTTCCGTAGGCACAAAGGCGTCCACGATGCCGATAACGATGGCCGCCAGGGCAGCCCCCAGAAGGGAGACGGTCATGGCAGGGACGAAAAACTGCGCCACGTAAATAACGATTGCAGACACGATAAAACCCACGATGCCCCGGCTCTGGGGAGAGATCCTGTCACCCATGACAGCTTCGACGATGTAGCCCAGCACGGCGATGACCACGGCAGCCAGAAGGGCACCGCCAAAACCCACCACCGCAAAGCCCGGCAGGATGAAGCTTAAGACCATGAGTACCAGAGCCGAGACGATAAAACGGACGATCAAGCGCAACATACGAATTCACCTCCCAAAATGTTTGTATTAGGTTAACCCATTAAATTTTTTAATATTCATGGGCCCTTTTCCCCCGAAGAGAGTTGCTTTTTTTCAATGCCCGTGATAAAATGCAAAAAGACTGCATTTTTCCAATTCACGTGGGGGAGGTGACTTTCTTTGGCAAACAACAAGTCAGCCCTGAAACGGATCAAAACTTCTGCCCTTCGCACAGCCCGGAACCGCCGGATCAAATCCACCGTGAAAACCGCGGTGAAAAAGGTCCAGGATGCAGCAGCCCAGGGCCCGGAGGAGACCCGGGAAACCTATGTGAAAGCGCAGAAGACTCTCGATAAAGCCGTGTCCAAAGGAGTGCTGCACAAGAACAGCGCTGCCCGGAAAAAATCCCGCCTGGCAAAAAAAATGAACGCCCTGTAGGCGGGCGCCCGGGAACGTGGATGGGGCAAGGAGACGAGATTACAGGCAAAAAAAGACAGGCGGAACTGTCTTTTTTTATGCCTCCTATGGACGATAGTTCAAAAAGACAGCCGGGAGCTGTCTTTTTTTTATGCCTCATATCTTCCAAAGCAGGAGCTCCAGGGCCAGGTCCGGGGCCTTCCTCCCCGTCTTGATGGCGTAGTCCATGGCCCGCACCAGCTTCAGGGCCCCGGCCAGTTCCTCTTGCTGGAACATCCCCGCCTGCCGGGTGAGTTTTTCCACCACAAAGGGGGCCAGAGCCAGCTGCCGGGGCAGCTCCCTGGGGGGCAGCCCCTCCATCTCCAGGGCCTTGAGCCGGTAGAGGAGCTGCAGCTGCCGGGAAATCATGAAGAGGATCTTCAGGGGAGGCTCCCCCTGGGCCAGCATCTCCTTCAGGAGAAAGAGCCCCCGGTCCTTCTTTTTGGCCCCCAGCAGGTCCACCAGGGAGAAGATGCTGACATTGAAAGAGCAGTTCACCAGGAGTTCCACCGTCTCCTGGCGGATCTCCTTTTCCTCCCCCAGGTAGAGGGCGACTTTTTCCAGTTCGCCGGCCAGGCGGGCCATGTTCTCCCCGGTGCACAGGAGCAGGTATTCCAGGACGGGCTGGGGCAGGCTCTTGCCCAGCAGGCGGGCCCGTTCCCGGACCCAATCCGCCAGTTCCCTCCCCTTGAGGGGATTGAAATCATAGACCAGCTTTTCCCTGGCCAGGGTTTTGTAGAAGGTGCGCCGCCGGTCCACCCCGGGGGCGAAGAGGACCAGGCAGACATCTTCCACGGTCTTTTTGGCGTATTCCAGGAGCAGCTTCTCCTCTGCCGCAGGGGACTTGTCCTTCAGGAAGGGGGGGTCCCTCCAGACCAGGACCTTTCGGGGGGAGAAGATGTCCCCTCCCCGGGCCCGCAGGAGGACCTTCTTCACGCTTTCGCCCTCCCCCACGAATTCCACATCTCCCCCGGAGGCGAGATAGGCTGCCTTCAGGACCCTGAGGCCTTCCTTCAGGAGGAAGTCATCGGCGCCGAAGAGGAAGTAAAAGGGTTTGGTTTCCCCCCTGTGAACCTCCTGGATAAACTGCCGGTAAAACATCCGCCCATCCCCCCTTATGGATATTGTATCCTCATCCGGGGGGGAAGACAACAGGAAACTGGCCCACGGGCTGGAAACCTGCCTACTCCTGGGCCCCACCGCCCCGGACCATGGCGGTGGGGCCTGCCAGGGGTTCGGGTCCGGGGGAATCGTCGGGCCAGTTCTCCAGGATGCTCCTGGTGAGAAAGGTGGGCACCTCCCGGCCCAGGATCTCGTAGACCCCGGCCAGGTGCCGGCGAAAGAGGGCCTCAAAGGGGGCCGCCAGGTAGTAGGGCATGCTGTCTACCCACCAGGGATAGTCGCTCCCCTCGGCGATGTAGAGGTTTTCCAGGGCCTTCTTAAGCTTCTCCCCGTCCCTCTCCCGGATCCGGAAATTCTCGAAATCCGCCCGCACCCGGGCCAGGTAGTTCCAGAGGATATTCTTGTTCTCCGTCCCGATCCAGCGGGTCATGCTCTGGTCCACCCAGGACCCGGAATGGAGCTTCTTGAGGGTCTGCCGGGGGGAGTGGGCCGCCAGGTACTCGGAAACGGTGACGGTCTCAAGGGCCCGCTCCTGCTCCAGGCGGTGATAGAGGTGGTTTAAAAAGTCCTTCTTGTCGTTATGGTACCACTCCCAGGCGTTCTCCCCGTCCAGGCTGATGGTCACCAGGTAGGTCCCCGGGGCCCCCTGCAGGTTCTCCCGGATTTTATGGAAGCGGTGGATCAGGTTTTCGGCGGCGTCCACCGGGTTCCAGTCGTGATAGGTGAACCCGATCATGTCCGACAGGTAGTGGTCCCGGAAGATCATGGGGATTTCCGTGCCGTGGGTGGCCACCCGGTAGGGCTGGTAGAGGACGGAAGGATTCAGGGCATGGCCGTATTCATCCCGGCGCACCTCCACCCCCAGGGAAGCCGTCAGGATGCCCTCATCGGAGATGGTCCAGGCGAAGCCGAAGTCCGTCAACATGGGGATGACCTCGGGGCTGACGGCCATTTCCGGGGGCCACAGGCCCCTGGGCTCCCGGCCGAAGAGCTCCCGGTACTGGGCGATGGCCCTGCCCAGCTGCTCCCGGGCGTCCTCGGGGTAGGCAAAGTAGCGGGGCAGGGGCAGTCCCGGGTTGGCCCGGCGGACGGAGCGGTTCTCGATGATCAACGGCAAAATGGGGTGGTAGTAGGGGGTGGTCATGATTTCCACCTGGCCCGCCTCCTGCAGCTCCCGGTGCAGGGGGATGATTTTCCTCATGATTTCCAGCTGCTTCTCCATGAGCCCCTGTTTGTCCTCTTCGGTGAAGTTGTGCCCCTTCGTAAGGAGGAAGCGTAAAAAGGGGTCCCCTTCCCGAAGCTCCGGGTCCACCCAGACCAGGTTGAACCAAACCTGCAGGTCCAGGTAGTCCCGGGGGCTTAAGTCGGGCAGGTGGGTAAAGGCCTCCGGCTCCCGGTGAAAGCCCTGCTTCTGCAGGAGTTCGTGGTAGCGGGGGTGGCGGGCGACGACCCTCTCCCGCTGGATGTCGAAATAGTGCAGGAGGAGAAAGCGCTTCTCCCGGAAGGTCAGCTCTTCCACGGGCTTCATGGCCAACTGGTAGTAGTCCCTGTGGCCTTTGAGGTAACCGAGAAGCTGTTCCAGGAGGGACGGGGTAATATTGAAGGTCTGGCGTATGCGGGGGTACTTCTTCAGGATGGCGGCCATCTGGTAGTAGTCCTTGACGGCGTGGAGCCTGACCCAGGGCATGATAAATTCCTTTTTCTGCGTGTCCCCATAGTAAGGCTGGTGCTGGTTCCAGACAAAGGCGAGATAGAGCGGGTTCTCCGTCATTTCTGTGGCGGTCCCCCCTTCATAAAGGTGCCGGTCCGGCAGGCCGTGCCGGGCTTTTTCCTGCTGCTTATGTTTCCCTGGGCCCCATTTTCCTATACCGGGGGCTTTTTTGTCATCAAACAATCCCTCTTCGGACATACTAAAACGAACTTACCTGAAGGAGGCGAATGAAATGCACCCTTTAACGAGGGAAAACCTCAATGCCGGGGAAAGCCTGCCGTCCTTTTACGGCCGGGACACCCTGGTGCTGCTGGCCAGGGATCCCTACTGGCTCTATGCCTACTGGGACTTGACCTGGGATACGATAAACCGCTGCAAGGCGGCGGGAATGCCCCTGGACCGGGGCAAAAAGGTACTGCGGATGAGCAAATTTGATCATGAAGGCCAGGTGATGTCTTCCTTTGACATTTTCCTGGATCCCAAGAGCAGCAGCTGGTACATCTATGCGGGGGAACCCGACCGGAGCTACCAGGCCCAGCTGGGCTACCAGCTGCCCGACGGCTCCTTTGCCGCCATATTAACATCCAACCGGAGCCACACCCCCAGGGACGGGATGTCCAGCGTCATCGACCCCCTCTGGGGCTACCTGAACTTCTGGCAGCGGCGGCTCTTCTACCGCACCCTGAAATTCAACATGAATTCCGCCGAGCTGCAGCGCCGGGAGAAGACCCTGGCCGGCAGGAGAGGGGGGTTCAGCCATGAATAAAGGCCACCTGTGCCTGGTCCTCCATGCCCACCTCCCCTATGTGCGGCACCCGGAGCATACCTATTCCCTGGAAGAAAAATGGCTCTTCGAGGCCATCACGGAATGCTACCTGCCCCTGATCGGCGGCCTGAACCGGCTGGCCGATGAAAATATCCATTTCAAAATTACCATATCCCTCTCCCCTTCCCTTCTCTCCATGCTGGATGACCCCTACCTGCAGGATAAATACATAAAATACCTGGAAAGGCTTCTGGAGCTGGCGGAGAAGGAAGTCAACCGGACCCGGGGAGATGCCTCCTTCCATCCCCTGGCCCTCATGTACCAGATGCAGCTGGGGGATATGTATTACAGCTTCAAGGACCGCTATCACAAGAACCTCATCGCCGCCTTCCGGGAACTCTACCGGCGGGGCGTGGTGGAGTTCATCACCAGCACCGCCACCCACGGGTACTTGCCCCTGATGGGCATCAACCGGGAGAGCGTCTATGCCCAGGTGAAAGTGGGGGTGGACACCTTCAAGGAGAAACTGGGCTTCCCGCCCCGGGGTCTGTGGCTGGCGGAATGCGCTTACCAGCCCGGGGATGACGAGATCATGAAGGAGAACGGCATCCAGTATTTCTTCACCGACACCCACGGGGTCCTCTACGCCTGCCCCCGGCCCGCCTACGGGATCTACAGCCCCCTCCTGACCCCGTCGGGGGTGGCCGTCTTCGGTCGGGACCCGGAATCCTCCAAGCAGGTGTGGAGCGCCGACGAAGGGTACCCGGGGGACTTCGATTACCGGGATTTCTACCGGGACATCGGTTTTGACCTGGACTTCGACTATGTGAAACCCTACATCCACCCCGACGGCATCCGGGTCCATACGGGTCTCAAGTACTACCGCATCACGGGGAAGTCCGACTACAAGGAGCCCTACAACCCGGAGTGGGCCAACAACAAGGCAAAGATGCACGCAGGGAATTTCATGTTCAACCGGGAGCGGCAGTTCGAGTACCTCCAGGGGGCCATGGACCGGCCGCCGGTGCTCACCGTGCCCTACGACGCGGAACTCTTCGGCCACTGGTGGTTTGAGGGGCCCCTCTTCCTGGAGCACTTCATCCGGAAGGCGGCCAGGGAGCAGGACCTCTTCTCCATCAGTTCCCCGGTGGAATACCTGAAGATAGACCTGCCCCTGCAGATCGCCACCCCCTGCCCCTCCAGCTGGGGGGACAAGGGCTACCACGAGGTGTGGCTGAACGGGTCCAACGACTGGATTTACCGGCACCTGCACCACGGGGCCGGGCGGATGGTGGAGCTGGCATCCCGGTTCCCCCAGGCGGACCCCCTGCAGGAGAGGGCCCTGAACCAGGCAGCCCGGGAGCTGCTCCTGGCCCAATCCAGCGACTGGCCCTTCATCATGACGGCGGGGCACATGGACGATTATGCCCGGTCCCGGGTGGAGGATCACATGGTCCGCTTCAACCGGCTGGAACGCCAGATTTGTGAAGGCAGCATCGACGAGGGTTGGCTGGCGCGGCTGGAGGATAAGGACAACATCTTCCCGGGCCTGGACTACCACGTCTTCACTCCCCTGGAGAAGACGGTCCCCGTGGAAGAAACCGTCTGGGGTCAGGCTTGAATTTTTACTTTCTCAAGATCAGAGGCAGGGGCCAGGCTTGAGCCCCTGTCAACAGAAAAGATGCTGACCTCATAATAGAGGTGCAGCATCTTCTTTGATAAACCTGCAGTCTTTTATGCATTGGCACCGGGCAATGGCACCAGGCACCGGCCCTGACAGCCGGCAAGCGGCCGAGAAAGTGAAAAACTCAAGCCTGACCCCGGCCCTTTCAGGTCTCCTGCTTTTGAATGTCCTTGATCTTCTCGATGTACATATCCGTCAGGGAATCGGCGATCTCCTCCGAGTAGGCCTCGCTGTAGACCTGGTAGAAGGGTTTCTCCGGGTCCGGCAGGACCAGGGCCCAGCCCTCAGGATGGTGGACCTTGATGCCGTCCAGGAGTTCCACTTCCCCCGCCCGGGTGTCCTCGATGAGGCGGCGCATGACCCGGCCCTTGTCCTTCCAGGCACAGGGGGTTTGCTTCTTCTGCAGGTAAAAGGAGGGTATGGCATCCATCAGGTCCGCCAGGGTTTTTCTCCCCCTGGCGCAGTACTCCAGAATCTTCACCAGAGAGGTGATGGCGTCAAAGGTGAGGAAGAACTGGTCGGGGGCTGCCTCTTCCATGAGGGAGGACAGGGATGTCTTCGTGCGGAAGACCTCGCCCTGGTATCGGCCCGCCAGTTTTTCCACCACCGAGGGAATGGTGACGGGCACCACCACCTTTTCCCCCTTCCGGGCCTGGAAGAGGAGCAGGGAGACCAGTACCGTATACATTTCCTCCGCCACCAGGCGCCCCTGATGGTCGAAGAGGGCCAGGTTTTCCCCGTTCCCATCCAGAAAAAAGGCCAGCTGGGACTGGCTGCCCCGCATCTTGTCCACGATGCTCTCCTTGGCCTGCCGGAGGACGTCTGCCGAATCCGGCCGCGACCCGGGAGAGGCGAGGGTAACCACCTCGCAGTTGAGTTCCTGGAGAAAGGGGACCAGCTTGGAGTAGAGATAGGGCGTGGGATAGAGCCAGAGAAGCTTGAAGCCCGCTTCCCGGAAGGCCTCCCCGTCCAGGGAATCCATGAGCTTCTTCAGGTAGCGGGGGGTAAATTCCGGGATCTTGATGCTTTCCCCCATTTCTGCCCCCCGGATGCGCCGGAAGTCTTCCCTGAGGTAGGTCTGCTCGATCTTTCGCTCCAGGCTCCGGGGGAGGTTGATGCCGCGCTCGTCAAAAAACTTGATATGGCTGTTGGGCCCTTCTTCCCCCTCCGACTGAATGTGGATGCCGCCCCGGGTTTTCAGGTGCAGGACGGCCTGGCGGGCCACGGGAGTCACCACCTGGCCCAAATCCAGGACCTTGACGCCGGAGGACAGGAGGCCGGCGGCCACCGCCTCTTTGAACATCCGGGAGCTCCTGCAGTTGTCATGCCCCAAAACCAGGGAATTACCCTCCTGCAGCAGGGACCCGTAGGCTGCGCCCAGCCTGGCCCCCATCTCAGGGGTCAAATCCAGGTTGACGGCTCCCGTTATGCCGTCCCGACCGAACAGGGAGCGCCCCGCCCGGGTCCCCCAGATGAGGCTGGTGTTCAGGCAGGTCCCCCCCTCCACCCTTTTGCAGGGCCAAATCTTCACATTGGGCTTGATGCGGCAGTTCTCCTCGATAATGCTGTCGTCCCCCACCACCGTTCCCTCGTAGAGGGAGGAAGCGGCCTTGACCTGAACGCCCCGGCACAGGACGGAGCCCCGCAGTTCCACCCTGCTGCCCAGGTAACAGCCCTTCCAGGTGACGGTCCGCTTGATGGAGGCATCCCCATCCACCAGGGTATTCTGCCCCAAAACGGAAAAATCTTTGACCACGGCACCCTTGCGCAGGCGGCACCCGGCGCCGATGACCACGGGGGCCTCGATGCGGGAACCCTTTTCAATGACGGCCCCTTCGCCCAGCCAGATGCCCGGCTCGAACTCCTTCTCCGCCAGGTTCAGGCTGACCCTGCCCCGCAGGAAATCGATGTGGGCCTGCTGGTACTGCTCCAGGTTGCCGATATCGCACCAGTAGCCCGGGCTGACGAATCCGAAGAGGTCGTGGCCCTTTTCCATGAGCAGGGGAAAGAGGTCTTTGCTGAAATCGAACTTGGCTTCTGCCTCGATATAGCGGAAAACGGCGGGCTCCAGGACATAGATGCCCGTGTTTACCGTATCGCTGAAAACCTCGCTCCAGGCCGGCTTCTCCAGAAAACGGGTGATCTTTCCCTTCTCGTCGGTGATGACCACCCCGTATTCCAGAGGCGTTTCCTGGCGGGTCAGGACCAGGGTGGCCAATCCCCCCTTGTCCCGGTGATACTTCAAGGCTTTTTCCAGGTCTATGTCCGTCAGGGCATCCCCGCTGATGACCAGGAAGGTCTCGTCCAGAAAGGACTCGGCATTTTTTACGCTGCCCGCCGTTCCCAGGGGCGTGTCCTCCGTGTAATAATGGAGCTTGACCCCCAGACGGCTGCCGTCGCCGAAGTGGTCCTTGATCTGCTCCGGCAGGTACTGCAGGGTAACGGCGATGTCCCTGAAACCGTGTTTCTTCAAAAGTTTGATGATGTGTTCCATGATGGGAACATTCATCACGGGAACCATCGGTTTGGGCCGGTCACATGTTAAAGGCCGCAAGCGGGAGCCTTCCCCGCCGGCCATGATGACGGCTTTCAAAAAAATACCCCCTCTGCTGCAGTTTATCGTCACGTTCCTGAAGTCTTAGTTTATTATGTCCAGCGGGGGGGTTTCTTATTGAAGGGAACAGAAAAAAGACCCGGGCTAGCTTATGGAGAAGGGCCGGAGTCTTAGGGGATTCCGTTGATTTGTTTAAGCCGGAATTTGAAAAGATTTTTATTGATTTACCTCTGACCCCGGACCGGGTGGAAGGTCGGGGGGCTGCAGTTATACGGCCCCTTTTTTTCTGATTCGGGATTTTTGGGACAGCAAGCTGTGCCTCCTGTGAACCTGAAGGCAGAAGGCATCCAGCCTTGCCTCAAGGACAGGGGTAAAGGGGTTGCCGTCGGTTTCCACCGCCAGGAAGGGCAAAGGTGCGGCGTCCCGATCATCCAGGGCGCCGCCGATGATGGCTTCCGCCATCCGGCCGGGCATGCAGCCAAAGGGGCCCATGGCAATGGCACCGGAGGCCTTCTCCCCCTCCACCAGGGCCGATCCGATGGTGAGGATGGCCTCCCCCGTCAGCCGGGAGCTCATGTAGCTTTGGGCCCCCCGGATAAGTTCTTCCACCTTCACCGGATGGGCGTCATAGAGGCGGGAAGCGGCCAGGAGCCCTTTGATCTCCCTTTCGAAGTATCTCTTGAAGAAACCCTGCAGGCCCAGGGTCAGGGGGCGCAATGGGGAGCGGGAAGAGGGGCGGGGAAAAGGTCGGGAGCCGGGGCTGCTGCCGGGGCTGCTGCCGGGGGCTTCCACCAGTTTCTCCTTCACCAGGTAGTCACAGTAATACAACCATTCCGCCACCGGGGCCGTCCTGACCATGATTCCCCGGTCCGCCAGGCGCTCCACCAGGTTTTTCAAGGAAAAGGCGTCCTGCCGCACGTAGATCTCGCCGATGAGGACAATCCTGGGGGTCTTTGCGGGGGCCTGTTTTATTCTGATGGTCTGCAGCACCCGTGCTGCCTCCTGCAGGGCCAGTTTCAGCCGGGGCCAGGGCTCATGCTTCACGGCCCGGACCAGGCTGTGCGCGGCCTGATGGTAGAGTTTTAGGGCTTCCTCCCTGTCCTCTGCCAGGGTGAGGATGGTGCTGTACATCTCCTCCAGGGCATCATTGATGATGACGGCCTGCCAGGCCCGCGTGGCCAGCCTGAGGCCAAAGCCGGCATAACCGTTGGTGGAGGTGAGGGAAAGAAAGGCCACGTTTTCCAGCCCCTCTTTTTTGACCACCTGCTTCATCTGGACATTGTACTGGCCGAAACGGCAGGGGCCAGAGGTCTCCGGCATGAAATAGACCAGGACCTTTTCTTCCCCTTCTGCCCTTTTTCTTTCTGCCCTTTCTCCTTTTGCCTTTTCTCCTTTTACCCTTTCTCCTTCTCCCGATACTCCACCCCTGCCCCTTTCCTTCAGGGAAACCACGAGGCTCCCCAGGGTCAGGATGAAGGGCAGGCATTCCTTGCAGGTGGACAATCCCTGGCCTGCCTTGAACTCTTCCAGGCCCGGGGGCGGCAGGGCTTTGGCCAAAACCCCCACATGGCCCAGGGCGGCGGCCAGGAGCTCTGCCCCCCAGAGCCCCATGGCGGGTATTAGAACCTGGACCCCGGGGTTCTGCAGGGTACGGGCCCGGCCCCGGGAATCCCTCACCCAGGTGGCCTTGTCCCGGGTAAAGGTCTCCGCCAGGCGAAAGCTTGTTTCCGGAGCAGGTTTTCCTGTTGTGTCCGGACCAGGTTCTTCCGACCATTGCGGAGCAGGTTCTTCCGCTGTTTCCGAATCCGGTTCTTCCGACCTTTGCGAAGCAGGTTCTTCCGCTGTTTCCGAATCCGGTTCTTCCGACCTTTGCGAAGCAGGTTCTT
>PWVN01000008.1 GCA_003561835.1 Syntrophomonadaceae bacterium | reverse complement strand
TATTTCTTGAGCCTAATCCGCTATATCCACAAGAACCCGCTGGAAGCAGGCCTGTCTGGTAACCTGGATTATCCCTGGAGCAGTCACAGCAGTTATTTGCAACCCCAAAGGAAAAGCATCGTAGATGTCGATTTCCCATTGAGCTTTTTTGGCCCTGAGCTGAAGAAGGCCGTTGTGGGGTATTCTTTTTTCATGACAGACGACAGTCAAGCCATGGCAGAAATCCCTCGAGACAGCGAGTGTTTCTGGAAGGAGCAGGTTGCCGACCAACTCAGGCAGGCTTTTGAGGGGGTTCTTTTAGAAATAGAAGAGAAAACCGGTGTACGAAAAACAGACATTTTGAACAAGAGGAAATGCCAGGATATTGTTCTGGCGAGAAGGGAATTTATTGCCATTGCCTGTGCGAGATACGGTTGCAGTCACGCTGACATAGCCCAGTATTTAGGAATCAGCAAAACTGCAGTGGCAAAGTCGCTGCAAGCCCCCCTACCTTATCCCTACAGGGGGGAGCCCAAAGATTGTAGGGCGTAAATGATTGTGCTGTTATTCGTTTTTTTGGTTTTCCATGATGGGGTTTTGATAAAGGGAGATGGCTGCCGTAAAAAGCCTGGTTGATTTGCTGTTTCCGCCCACTTGCCTTTTCTGTCGACTGCCCCTTCTGACGGAGGAGCGGGAAGGCCATCTTTGCGCCGCCTGCCTGAAGAAAGCCCCTTTCTTCAGCACCCCGGGCTGCTCCTTCTGTGCAGGTCGTCCGGAATACAACCACTGCTGTACCCGGGGCCGTCCCCGGTCCTTTTCCTTTAGCGGTACCGTTGCCCTCGGCTGGTATGGCGGTGATTTGAAAGAATGCCTTCACAGGCTAAAATATGGGAGCGGCAGCCACCTGGCAAAACCCTTGGGGCAGCTTTTGGCCCGCTGTATCAGCCAGCAGAAGGATTGGCCCCCTATTTCCGCCATCACTCCCATCCCCCTGCATCCCCGCAGGCTCCGGGAGCGCGGTTATAACCAGTCCGGCCTTCTGGCCCAGGAAGTTGCCTCAAGATTGGGGATTCCCGTGGCCGACCTGTTTGAGCGGCAGCGGAACACACCCCCCCAGACCAGATTATCCCGGGAAGAAAGGCTGCACAACCTGAAGGGCGCCTTCCGCCTCAAGCAGCAGCCCCCTCCCCGACCTTTCCCTTTCTCCGCTCTTTCCCGCCCAGCATCATTCCTTTCTCTTCCTGTCCGGGGAAAAGTTTTTCTGCTGGTGGATGATATCTTCACCACGGGGTCCACTCTGGAGGAAGCCGCCTCCTTGCTCCTATACCAGGGGGCCTCCCGGGTATACAACGCGGTGGTTGCCCGTTGATAGCCCACTGTTTATCCGCTGATGGCCCGCTGGCCTACTGGTTGTCCGCTCTTCCGTCAGGAAGGGATTTCCATATTATCGACAATTCCTGCCCTCTTGTTGAGTAAGTTTACTTCTGGGCCTGACCCCGGAAGTAAACTTACTCGGGGGGGCTGGCCGCAGGCGGGCGGGGGCTCTGCCACATTTGACATATGTGTTAAATTATGATAAATTACCCGTGAGTAAGAGTTTTTCTTGCCAGATATTTTTTAGGAGGAATGCACATGTTAGGGAAAGTCAAATGGTTCAATCAAGAGAAAGGCTACGGTTTCATCGAACGTGAAGGCGGGGACGATGTTTTCGTCCATTATTCGGCCATCCAGGAAGAAGGTTTCAAGACCCTGGCAGAGGGCCAGGAAGTGGAGTTCGACATCGTAGAGGGCGAGCGTGGCCCCCAGGCTGCCAATGTAGTCAAGGCATAAACTCCTACAGGGGTTAAAATAGCTCAGAGGATCCAAGACCCTGGAAAGCATCCGCTGAACAGGGTTTTTTTTCGCCCACAGGAAATGCAGGATTTTTGTATCATTTGGGGAATATTATGTATAAAGACCCCAGAAGAGGAGTGAGAGACATGAAGATCACAGTCCGGGGCAAAAACATCAATGTAACGCCGGCATTAAAGGATTATGCGGAAAAACGCATCAAAAAGCTCAAGAAATATTTCAACGGGGCAGATGTACAGGTGAACCTGAGCGTAGCCAAGGAAAGCCACATCGTGGAGGTTACCCTCCTGGTCAACGGCCTCATCCTCCGGGGCGAGGAGTCCACCGCGGACATGTATGCCTCTATAGACCTGGTGGTAGACAAACTGGAAAAGCAAATCGACAAGCACAAAACAAAACTGAGCCGCCGTCTCCGGGACGGGAACATCAAGGATATCGTCCACGAGCATGTAAAGCGCAACCAGATCCAGGAGGACGATGAGCCCAGAATTGTCCGCACCAAGCGCTTTGCCATGAAGCCCATGCCCGTGGAGGAAGCCATCCTCCAGATGGATTTGATCGGCCACGATTTCTTCGTCTTCGTGAATGCCGACACGGAACAGGTAAATGTGATCTACCGCCGCAAAGACAGGAATTACGGTTTAATCGAACCGGATTTTTAAAAACACAGGGGCCGGTTTCCCGCGGGAAACCGGCCGAAGTTGTTTTTTTGGAAGAACAAGAAACCCCGGCAGTTTGACAAGGGAAATACCTGTGGCCGTGAGGCAAGGGAGGGTGATGGGAATGCCTGAACCAGGAGCCCAAACCAGGGGCCCGGTAACGGTGGTTATCTTTGAAGGGGGCCGGGAAGCCTCCCCCATAGAGGCGGGGCTGACGGCCGTCCGCCATGCCCTCCTCCTGGACAACATGGAGAAATTCTTCGCTTCCCCCTACACAGGGGAGCTCTACCTGCTGACGAACTACCCCCAGCTGGCCCGGGAGGCGGAACTCCTGGGGGCCCGGGTGGAACTAAAGGATTCCCCCTCCCCCTTCCACTTTGGCTGGGAGCTCCAGCGAATCGTCAGGGCCCTGGGGCCAGAGCACCTTTTCTACCTGGGAGGCGCCGGCGCCCCCCTCATCACCACTGCCGAGATCGACGGCATCTGCCGGAGTCTTCTCTCCCAGAAACAGGCCATCATCACCAACAACAGCCAGTCTGCCGACCTGGTGGCCGTCACCCCTGCCTCCCTCCTGCTGGAAATTCCCCCACCCGCCATGGACAACACCCTGGCCTGGGACCTGCAGGAGAGCTGCGGTACCCCCCGCCAGCTGGCCCCCGCCGCCCTGGGCACCGTTTTTGACCTTGACACTCCGGCGGATCTCCTGGTCCTGGCCGTCACCCCCTTTGCGGGGCCCCGGGCCCGCCGCCGGCTGGACAGCCTCTCCCTGGATGTGATGCCCCTCCACCGGGCCCGCCAGGTCCTGACGGGGGACTACGAGGACGTGGCCCTCATGGGCCGCGTGGGCGCCCCCATTATCGCCCGCATCAACTCCAACTTGAAGGTGAGGCTGCGCATCTTCTCCGAAGAGCGGGGCATGAAGGCCCTGGGCCGCATCCGGGACCAAAAGGTGGTCTCCCTCATGGGCTACTTCCTGGAGGAGGTGGGCCTTGAGGCCTTCTTCGCCTACCTGAGCCGGGTCTGCGCCTGCGCTTTTATCGACAGCCGCGTCCTCTTCAGCCACAGGAAGCTGGAGCCCTCCGACGCGGACCGCTTCAATTCGGATCTGGGCCGCTGGCAGGAAGTTCAAGACCCCTTCGTCCGGGATTTCCCCCGGGCGGCGGCAGCCTGCCCCATCCCCGTCATCCTCGGCGGCCACAGCCTGATCCTCGGAGGCCTCTGGGCCCTGGTGGACGATATCGGCCCCCAGTTTTAACCTGCCGCCGGGCGCTACATCTGATTTTAGCCCTGCCGCCGGGTACTATCCCAGTTTATCTGCTCTCATACTGCTCTTATGCTGCTCTTATGCTGCGGGTTATTCTTGTTTCAGCCCGGGTAAAGTGATAAAATAGAGCCGGACTTTCCAGTCCGGTAAGGTAAGGGACGAACAAGGGGCCTGTACAGGCCTTTCCCTGGCTTAAAGGGAGGTGGCACGATTCATGAGTTTATTTCAAAAAATTTTTGGCGACCCTAACGAAAAAGAAATTAGGAAGGCCAGAGGCATCGTGGATGAGGTCAATGCCCTGGAAGAAGGGATGCGGGGCCTTTCCGACGCGGAACTCCGGGCCAAAACTGCGGAATTCCGGGAAGCCTTTGCCCGGGAATTCCGGGAAGCGGGAGAGGATGCCCGGCTCAAGCTGGAAGATATAGAGGCGCGGGAGCAGGAGCTCCGCAAGCAGTTTCCGGACGAAAAGAGGGACGTCCGCAGGCGCCTCAAAGAGGTGGAGCAGGCAATCCTGGACCGCCTGCTTCCCGAGGCCTTCGCCGTGGTCCGGGAAGCCTCCGTCCGAACCCTGGGCATGCGCCACTTTGACGTCCAGATTCTCGGAGGGGCCATCCTGCACCAGGGCCGGATCGCCGAGATGAAGACGGGGGAAGGGAAAACCCTGGTGGCCACCCTCCCCGCCTACCTGAACGCCATCACCGGCAAGGGCGTCCACATCATCACCGTCAACGATTACCTGGCCCGCCGGGACAGCCAGTGGATGGGGGAAATCTACAAATTCCTGGGCCTCACCGTGGGCCTCATCGTCCACGGCCTCAAACCGGAAGAGCGCCGGGAGGCTTATGCCGCCGACATTACCTACGGCACCAACAACGAGTTCGGCTTTGATTACCTGCGGGACAACATGGTCATCCACCGGGAGCACCTGGTACAGGGGGCATTGAACTACGCCATCGTGGACGAGGTGGACAGCATCCTGGTGGACGAGGCCCGCACCCCCTTGATCATCTCCGGGCAGGCCGGCAAACCGGCGGAGCTCTACAAATCCATCAACACCGTGGTGGCCCAGATTGTCAGGCCCAACAAGATCCGTTACAAGAAGGACAAGGAAGAGGACGTGGATACCAGCCAGTACTTCATCGAAATCGATGAGAAGGCCCGATCCGTCGAACTGACGGAAGCGGGCCAGGACCGGGTGGAGCGGATCCTGGGGAAGAAAATATACGGTACCGCCAGCATGGAGGAAGACGAGGAAGACCGGGAGAACTACGGCGAGGACGGGGACTCCTCCTACGGGGAAGACAGCCCTCCTGCCCCCGGTTCACCCGGCCAGGGGAAAACCCCCTCCGCCCCGGCCCCGGGGGAAGGGGCCACCCTGGAGACCATGGAATATCAAAGCCTCATCCGACAGGCCCTGAAAGCCCATACCCTGATGAAGCGGGACCGGGAATATGTGGTCAAAGACGGCGAGGTCATCATCGTGGACGAGTTCACCGGCCGCCTCATGTTCGGCCGCCGCTACAGCGACGGCCTCCACCAGGCCATCGAGGCCAAGGAGGGGGTCAAGGTGGCCCGGGAAAGCCAGACCCTGGCTTCCATCACCTTCCAGAATTATTTCCGCATGTATACAAAGCTGGCGGGGATGACGGGTACGGCCAAAACGGAAGAGGATGAATTTATAAAAATTTACAACCTGGACGTGGTGGTCATTCCCACCAACGAGCCCATGATCCGGGAGGACCTGCCCGATGTGGTCTACAAGACGGAAAGGGCCAAGTTCGCGGCCGTGGTGGAGGATATCGTGGAGCGCCACCGGCAGGGGCAGCCCCAGCTGGTGGGGACCATTTCCATCGAAAAGTCCGAGGAGCTCAGCCGCCTGCTTTCCAAGCGGGGGGTCAGGCACAATGTCCTCAACGCCAAGCACCACGAGCGGGAGGCGGAGATCGTCAAGGACGCCGGGCAGAAGGGTGCCGTTACCATCGCCACCAACATGGCGGGCCGGGGGACCGACATCGTCCTGGGGGGCAACATTGACGGGGAACGGGAGGCAATCGCCGGCGATGAGGACCTCTCCTCCCTGGAGCGGGAGGGGAAACTGATGGACCTGAAATCCCGCTGGCAGCGGGATCACCAGGAAGTGGTGGACTCGGGCGGCCTTCATATCATCGGCACGGAACGCCATGAGGCCCGCCGCATCGACAACCAGCTCCGGGGCCGGTCCGGCCGCCAGGGGGACCCGGGTTCCTCCCAGTTCTACATCTCCCTGGAAGACGACCTGATGCGCCTCTTCGGGGGCGAAATGGTTTACAATATTATGGACAAACTGGGGGTGGAGGAGGAGATCCCCATCGACCACCCCATGATCAGCAAGGCCATTGAAAATGCCCAGAAGAAGGTGGAAGCCCGCAACTTCGACATTCGCAAGCACGTCCTGGAGTACGACGACGTTATGAACCAGCAGCGG
>PWVN01000255.1 GCA_003561835.1 Syntrophomonadaceae bacterium | reverse complement strand
TTTTTTCGTCTACCGGGATCTGCGCAAAAAGATGCTGAACAATATCTTTCGGGTATAGCATCCTTTTGTAATCCTGTTTTTTTGTTTTGTTTTCAGGGGATTACATGAGGGCATACTTCTAAAAGGACGATGATACAAAAGGGATAAAAGGGAGAGGTTGGTATTGAGGGACTTGTGTACATTTGACAAATGTATAAACGCCGTATATACTTAGAGCAAGAGGTGATTCCAATGTTTACTACGATTCAAAAGTGGGGGAATAGTCAAGCGGTCAGGTTGTCCAAAGCCATTCTTGAAAAAGCATCTCTAAAAGAAAATGATAAGGTTGAAATTCAAGTAAAAGAAGGCAGCTTGATCATTGTCCCAGTTAAAAAACATATAACACTGCAGGAACGGATAGCAGAGTATAAGGGTGATTATCAATGCAGCGAGTGGGATACAGGGGATCCAACAGGCAAAGAGGTGTAGCAATGAGTTATAATCCCGAACAAGGTGATATTGTTTATTTGGAGTTTGACCCACAGGCAGGTCATGAACAAAAAGGGAAGAGACCCGCATTGATTGTTAGTAACCACACATTCAATCAATTTACTAAACTGGCTATGGTATGTCCTATAACCAATACGAAAAAAAATTTCCCTCTGCACATAGAACTGGATGAGCGAACGAAAATCCAGGGCGTTATCATGTGTGAGCAAGTAAAGTCCCTTGATATCAAAGCAAGAGATGTCCATTATTTCGAGAAGGTTCCCAAAGATATTCTTGAAGAGGTAATTGATATTATAATTTCCTTTGTAGAGGAAATATAGGGTGAGTCAATTCACAGTTTTTCGTTTGTGAAACAGGCGAAGGGCATCGCATGTAAATACGCCCCGGGATTATATGAGAAACCACAGGGGATTATGAACCTGTGGTTTTCTTAATCGCCGTAATACTGCAGGTGGAACTATGTTATAATATTGCGAAGAAGGGGTTCCCGGAAACCGGTTCCCCGGGACAGCACCATCACAGAAAATACTACTACAGGAGGAGGCTTCACTTGCATGGAATTGCTGGTCATCCTGGGCTTTTCCTTTATATTAATTGTTTTGGGGTTGAGGTTTTACTTTCACAAAACTATGACCAGAAGGGTATGCTCTTTAGACCCTGACAATGACTACTGCAGAAAGCACTACCAGAAGAATCTGGACAGGAGCAACAATCCTTATAAACACTGTGATGTGGTCCACGGCAAGACTCCCAGCGGAGGGGTCAAGACCGTGATTTGCTATCTGAATGATGGCAACAAGATGGTTAAAAAGGAAAGGGCCACCAAGGTTCTGGTACGTGAGTTTGACGAAAAAAACCATCCGGTTCACGAAGCCTGGACGCCTTTAGAGGAAAACCAGTAACTTCTGGTGAAAAGAGGACCATATCTCATACGGGAATAACCATGCGAGAGGAACTCCGGCATGTTTCCAGCTGCCGGAGTTTCCTATTGTTAAAATGGTTGCAAAAAAAATATCAAAATTTGACGGATCATGCAAAAATATTTATTTACAATTCGTTATATTCAGCATATTATCTAGATAAATATTATAGTGAAGGAGGGGATTTCGATTAACTGCTTGCGCCCGCCCAACCTGCTTTCCCTCTCCAGGATTGTCTTGATGCCATTGCTCTACTGGCTCCTTTACAACGCTTCCGCATCGGCCTTTCTCATCGCCTATATAATCATCGGCTCTACGGATGCCTTCGATGGTATTGTGGCCCGGAAACTGCAGATGGTTTCCAGCCTGGGAAAAGCTTTGGACTCCATCGCGGACCTGATTTTCTACATTTCTTCGGCCTATTTCCTCTACTATTTGTATCCCGAAGTAATTGTGGCCAACCAGATTTACTTGACGATTTTTTTCACCCTTTTGGGCCTGTCCTTTCTTATTTCGGGGATTCTTTTCCGCAAACCGGTGATGATGCATACCCGCTTGCTCAGGCTCAACGGCGTTTTGGTCTACCTGGTCATCATCGCCTCCTTCTATTTCGATACCACCTACTTTGCCAGGGCTGTGATCCTCTCCTACATCGTGGGGTTCAGCGAGGAGATCCTCATATTCATCTTCTACGGCCATGTGGACCCGGACACCAAGTCTATCTTCCATCTTCTGTCCGCGGATAGGGTCAAGATTATCGCCTGAAAGGGGCCCTGAGCCCTCCCTTCCTGCCGCAAGCTATGAGCCCGGCTCGACCCGGGCTTTCTTTCTGTTCAGGAATTCCGGATGTTCAGCAGGCTTTTGGGAAAAATAGCCGAATATAACCAAGAACCTACCTGGGAGGTGGCCAGTGGAACACAGACCCGTCCCCTTATCCCCCGCCCGGCAGATCCTCTTCTCTTTGGGCAGCGCCTCCTTCACCATGCTGGAGCGGCTGCTGATCCTGTACGTGCCCTTCTACTACCTGCCGCCCCGGGAATATGGGGTGGCCAACCTGGTGCCCGAGGAGACCTTCTGGGGTGTAGCCACCGTCCTGGGGGCCGCCTTCCTGGCGGGGCGGGCCCTGGATGCGGCGGCGGACCCCCTGGTGGCTGCCTTGAGCGACAGCAGCCGTTCCCCTTTGGGCCGGCGCAAGCTCTTTCTGCTCCTCAGCGCCCTGCCTCTGGCAGCTGCGGCAGCCCTGGCCTTCTTTCCCCCCGGCCGGGGGGAAGAATCCCTGGCCAACGGGGTCTGGCTGGGGGTTGTTCTCTGCCTCTTCTACCTGTTCTTTACCTCCTATGTGAACCCGTACCTGGCCCTGATCTCGGAGCTGGGCCATACCGGCGAAGAACGGATCAACCTGTCCACCCTCATCGCCCTTTTGGGCCTTTTGGGGATGGTTTTGGTCACCGTGGGGTTCCCGGAGCTGGTGGGGCACTGGCAGCTTGGGGGCATGGAGTTCAGGGAATCCTTCCGCCGGGCCGCCCTGGGTATTGCCGCCCTCTCCCTGGTGCTTTTGTATTTGGCCACCTTAAGCTTTCAGGAATCCCTGAACTGCTATCCCGTCAAGCCCCAGAGCTTTAAGGTCTGGAAGTCCCTGAAAAAAACCTATGCCATCCGGCCCTTCCGCATCTTCCTCCTGGGGGAGGTCTTCCTGCAGTTTGCCATGAACATCACAACCCTGGGCATGATGTACTATGCAGTGGTCATCTTCAAACAGGAACAGCGCTTTATGGGAGTGCTGGCCGCCCTCATCATCGGCACGGCCTTTTTCAGCCTCCCCTTCGTCAACATGGCGGCCAAAAGGGTGGGCAAGAAGAAGGTCATTTTAGCGGCTGCCCTGCTGCTGGCTTTTTGTTCCGGGGCCATTTTTGCCCTGAGTTTCAACCTGACGGGAATCTATTATTACGGCGGCCTGGCCATGATGGCCCTGGCCGGCCTTCCCCTGGCCATTTTGACCATTCTGGTCAACCCCACCATCGCCGACCTGGCCCGGGCCGAAGCGGTTCGAGCGGGGGAGGGCCGGGAGGCCATGTTTTTTGGTGCCCGGGCCGTACCCCTCAAGCTTACCATCGCCCTGGCCGGGGTTACCTTTGCCTTCCTGCTCTCCGCCTTCGGCAAAGACATCCAGGACCCCCTGGGAGTGCAGCTGAGCATCCTGGTTGTAGCCCTGGCCAGTTTTTGCGGCTATCTGTGCTTCGCCCGCTACCCGGAGGAAGAGGTCCTGGCCTCCCTGCAGGAAAAGGGGAAGGGAGCTTGAGACCGGCCCGCTGTCTCAGGGTGAAATCGCGGGCGGACCACGATCCGCAGCCTGACAGCCTTTGAAGGGTGCATAAAAAGAGAAAGCCCGGGGGGCTTCCCTTTGCTGTCGGCAATTTGCTTTTACAAGAAAGAGGCGGGGGTAAACCCCCCGCCTCTGGTTGGTCCTACTACTCCTCTTCCTGCAAACTCTCTTCAAGTTCCTTCATTTCCACGATTCTGTCCACGATCACATCGATGCTGGTGACCTTGTAGCCCGTTAGCTCTTCCACCACCTGCACCAGCTCTTTCCTTACTTTCACCGCCGCATCGGGGATCTTCACACCGTAGATAACCGCCAGCTTCAGTTCAAAGCTGATGTCCCCGAGGTCCACTTCGGGTTTTTCGACTTTCTTTACCACGATCTGGGGGGAGAATCTCTCCACCAGGGCTTTGGAGAGGCCCGCCAGGGGACCTTTCCTTTCCTTGGCCACCACATCTTCGATATTCTTAAGGACGATCTCTGCTATTGCCTGGAAAACAGCATCGTTTACAATAGTTTTACCTTCCACTAGTAAAACTCCTTTCTAAAAAATTTTGTTGTTATTGATATTACTTCAACATCGGATGCCCGATATCCTGCTTGATAATCCCCGAATGGCAAGATTACGTGGTAAAAGAAGGGCTTAACCCCGCCATGTTCTCACCTCCTGCCTTGATTATACTACAAGGGAGGATATTTCCGAAAGATGTCGAAATGAAGGTATGACGTCTTGAAACCGGAGGAATTTAGCATGAGGTTTTCGATGAAGCTGTTTTTTTTCACCAGCATGCTGCTCCTGGGGGTGGCCAGTGCCGCCCTGGGAGGCATGGCAGAGGAACTCTTTCCGATGCCCCCGGAGCTTCAGGGGTACCCGGTTTTTCTCCTGGTGGGGGCAGCTTTTGGGGTTTTGGCCTATCTCCTGGTGGTGGCTTTCTACCCCAGGGAGGCCGGCAGTGTCAAGCCCCAGAGGCAAAAAGCCCAGGACCCGGCGGCGTCCCGGAAAGACCAGGATAGGGGCCTTTTGACCAAAAAAGCTTTCGACCGGGACCTGGCTTCCCTGAAGTCGTCTTCCCTCTACTCCCTGATTGTTATGGATGTGGACAACTTCAAGGCCTACAAGGGCGAACACGGGGGACAGGTTGCCGATACCATCTTGCAGAAGATCGGCAGGATTGCCAGGGCCAACATCCGGTCCAACGACCGGGTCTACAAGTATGAGGGGGACCTCTTCGCCGTCATTCTTCTCAACTGCGACAAGGACCAGGCCATCAGGATAGCAGAAAAAATCAGGGTTCAGGTAAACCGGCTGGACAACAGCCCCTTCCCGGGGGTAACCCTGTCGGCTGCGGTGGTTTCCTTCCCCCAGGACGGGGACCTGACGGCAGACCTTTTGCAGGCCTCCGAAGAACTGCTCCAGTCCGCCAAAAAAAGCGGCAAAAACGCCACCTTTGCCCTGGCCCGGGGGAAGATCAGCTAGGCTTTGAGCCTACTCCCCCGAAGGGTCTTCTGCCCCCGCTTCCTGTTCAATTTCCTCCGGTGTTTTCTCCGGCGGAGCCGGATGCCGTCCCCGGCAGGGCCGGGGGGCAGGAGGGAGGGTAGGAGGGCCGGGGGCAGGCCGGGGGGCAGGAGGCGCCCCGGAAAAAAGGACAAGCCTCCGGGAACCGGAGGCTTGTCCACAATTCCGTTCGGCCGGGGGCCGGCAAACTACCGGGGGGGTTTTGCTTCCAGGCCCCTGCGGAAAAATCCGATCATGCCGTCCAGGACTTCCTCCACCTGCTGCTCCGTTATGGGCAGGGACTCCTGCCCTTCCCGGAGAACCTGGCTGTAGGAGAAGCCGAATTTGGTGCTGACGAAGTCCTCAATGTCGATACTGATCTGGTTCACACAGAAGGAAGCCAGGTCTATGTCGATATCGGAGCGGATCTCTCCCCGCTGGCTGGCGGTCAGCATCATTTCCTTGATGTAGCGGCGGGCCACTTCCCGGATCTCAGCGGCCAGGTCCCCCAGCTCCTCGTTGTGTTTTTCCCGGGCGGCATGGTAGAGGATGCGGCTGTATTTGGGTTGGCTCAAGTTGAAGCGGGTGCTGGCATGGGAGATCTCTTTGAGAAGGGAAAAGAAATCCTTCCCGTACGTCCGGGTGTGCTCTGTCAAATAGCCGAGTTTTACCTCGGCGGCGTGATTCATCAGGTACAGGTAGAGGTCCTTCTTGTTCTCGAAATACTGGTACATGCTTCCCTTGGCGATGCCCGCCTTCTCCACCATCCGGCTCAGGGAGGCCGTCTTGTAATCGTAAAGGGAGAATTCCTCCAGGGCGGCATCGATGACACTCTGGCGTTTTTCCTCCGGCAGGTTGAAAAAAGTTTGGTGAGGCATGGGGCTACCTCCTCTGCAATTGTGACTCTATAGTCACAATTGTACCCCTCCTGCCGGGGATTGTCAAATTTTTGAGTCTAAGGCGCTGCCGGAAAGGTTATCACAAAAGCAGTCCCTTCTCCCAGGCGGCTGTGGGCCTTAATTTTTCCCTCCTGGGCTTCCACCAGCTCCCGCACGATGGTGAGGCCGATGCCGAAGCCTCCCGTTCTGCGGGAGCGGGAGGGGTCAGCCCGGTAGAACCGTTCAAAGATATGGGGGAGGTCCCCTTCGCTGATGCCCAGGCCCGTGTCGGAGACTTCGATGGTCAGTCCCGGTTGGTTCCCCTCCGGGTCGACGGGGGCGAGGGCAACACGGATGCTGCCGCCTTTTTGTGTATACTTCAGGGCATTGGAGAGGAGATTGTGCAGGATCCTCTCCAGTGCTTCCTCATTGAGATAAGCCTTCACCCTCTCCGGGGGCAAAATAAGGGACCCGGTGATGCCCTGCTGGGTCATCAGGGGATGGTAGAGGTCATAGACTTTCTCAAGGGAAGCAGCGGGGTCCAGGGGTTTCAGCTGCATTTCCATGGAGCGGTTTTCCACCAGGGACAGCTCCTGGAGGTTCTTTACCAGGTTTTCCAGTCGGAGCACCTCTTCCTGCAGGGAGGCGATATTTTCTGGATCCGGGGGCAGGACACCGTCCTTGAAGGCCTCCAGGTAGCCTTTCAGGGTGGTCAGGGGGGTGCGCAGTTCATGGGATATATCGGCAGCCAGCTTGCGCCTGAGCTTTTCGTTCTTTTCCAGTCTGTTGGCCATGGAATTGAAGGCCTGGGCCAGGACGCCCAGTTCATCCCGCCCCGGGGCCTGGACCCGCTGACTCAAATCCCCCTCTTTGAGCCTGCTGACGGCCCTTGTGATGCTGGCCAGGGGTTGGGTCAGGCGGCGGCTCAGGTACAGGCTCATGAAGAGGGCCCCCAGGCCGGCCAGGAAAGCGATGAGGAATATGGACAGGTTTATGGTGGCGCTGAAATCCAGGTCTTCCTGGGCCAGGATGCCCTCCCTCCCCAAAAGGGTCAAGGTTAGGGTGCCGACTTCCTGACCTTCCACAAGGACGGGGTAGGTAAAGCTCTCTCCCTCCATTTCCAGCCTGGCCCGCCGCTGGCCCATGAAGCGCATCAAACCCCGCATGTCCCGGCGGCTGTCGTAGACCAGATTCCCCTGTTCGTCATAGAGGGCGAGGAGGGTTTCCGCGGACACGGCCACATAGGCCAGGGTGGGGCCGATACCCCTCCAGGACCCGCGCTCGGCATAATGGGCCGTCACCACATCCAGGATGCGGAGGTTTTCCGCTTCCTTGCTTTCGATGATGTAGCTCTTGAACTGGCGGTTGAGGGCCCAGTTTATGGCCACTCCCGAGAGGGCCAGAAAGGCCAGGGTCAAGGCCAGAAAGGCCAGGAGCAGTTTGCTGCTGAGGCGGTTGGTCATCTTTTCAATCCCCCTCAAAACGGTAGCCCATACCGTAAACTGTCTGGATGTAGGGAGGGCTCTTGCCGTCCCCCTCCAGCTTCTGCCGCAGGTTCTTGATGTGGGCGTCGATGGTCCGTTCAAAGCCCTCGTAATTGTACCCGTGGACCATCTCTGTCAGCTGTTCCCGGGAGAAAACCCGGCCCGGGGACCGGGCCATGGTGCTGATGATCTTGAACTCCGTCGGGGTCAGGTGCAGTTTGTCCCCATGAAGCTTAACCTCCCGCCGCAAGGTGTCCACCACTAGGTCCCCCCCCGAAAAGCTCAGGATATCCGCCAGTTTTGTGCCGCTTTGCCGGGTACGCCGCAGGACTGCCTTGATCCGGGCCAGCACCTCCTGGGGGCTGAAGGGCTTTGTGATGTAGTCGTCGGCGCCGATCCCCAGGCCCTCGACCCGGTCCCCGGCTTCGGCCTTGGCCGTCAGCATGATGATGGGAACCTGGGAGTCCTGCCGCAGGCGCCGGCAGACTTCTTCCCCGGAGATGCCGGGGAGCATCAGGTCCAGGACGATGAGATCCGGCTTCCGGTCAGAGGCCTTGCCCAGGGCCTCCCTGCCGTCCCGGGCCGTGATGACCCGGTAGCCCGCTTCCTCCAGGTAGGCTTTCAGGAGCAGGATGATCTTGGCTTCATCGTCCACGATGAGAATGGTTTCCTTTTCCATGAGTACCACCTGCAATCTTTTATGGATTGGGCGCTGCCCGGGACTGGTCTTAATTTCCATTATAATGATTCTGCCAAAAAAGTGCAATCTGCCTATGTTTTTACGAGGTGGCGGGGGGGATGCCCTTCGCCAACCCCGGGCCGCCCAAGGCTGCAGCGCCTCCAAAGGGCCAGGTTTTTTGGGGTGGCTGCCGCCCACAGCTGCAGTGTAGCCCAAAACTGTGAAGAAAAGATGAAGAAAAATAAAAATACTTTTTCGTATGTGAAAATTTTATTTTAATACTGGTCTTTTAGCCAATATTATGTTACAATATTCTCAAGCAGGACAAAGACATGAAACTGTTAGACTTTTTCAACCTGCATGAAAATAATGATTAATATTTTTCTCCCATAGGGAAAGACTTACATTAAAATGATTGCAGAAAGGAGGCCCTCAGAAAATGCTGAACACCCTTCTTACCGGACTCGAGACCACCCGCGAGCAGCTCGTCAGGCAGTTCATGCTGGCCAAGGGGTCTGATAGAGCGGAGATCCTCACTCGCATCATGGACCTGGATGAAGAAATCCAAAAGGAAAAAAAAGACAACTAGGAAAACACGGAAATTTCCCGGTGATCCGGGTGAAAGGCAAAAAGCCCTCCCTCATGGACAGGGAGAGCTTTTTCTTTTCTCCGGAAAAGGGTTCAGGGGTTTAGAGGGTATGGCTTTCCCCCGGGGCCAGCACCAGGGCCTTGCTCCCTGTCACCTTCTCCACCGCCTGGCAGAAGGCTTCCGGGTCTGCCTTCACCAGGGGCCAGGTATTGTAGTGCATGGGGATGACGGTGGCAGCCTGTAAAAGTTTGGCGGCCTTTAAGGCATCCTCCGGGCCCATGGTGAAGTTGTCCCCGATGGGCAGCAGGGCCAGGTCCAATTTGTGCTCCCCGATGAGGGCCATGTCCCCGAAGAGGCCCGTATCCCCGGCAAAGTAGACGTTTTTCCCCTCCAGGTTCACTACGAACCCGCAGGCCAGGCCCCCGGGAATCCCGGCGCCGTGAAAGGCCTGGGTCAGTTTCACCCAGCCAAAATCAAAATCATACTTGCCCCCGATATGCATCTTGTGGGCCTTCAGACCCTTATCCAGGCAGTATCCGGCGATTTCGGCGCTGCTGATGACGGTGGCGTCGTTCTTTTTGGCGATGGCTTCCGTGTCGCCGAAATGGTCCCCGTGAAAGTGGGACACCAGGATGTAGTTGGCCTTTATGTCCTCCGGGGCCACCGGGGCCAGGGAGTTCCCCTGGAGAAAGGGGTCAAACAAAAGGCTGCTGCCGCCGCTTTCCAGCAAGAAACAGGCATGTCCGTAAAAGGTAACCTTCACTGTTAGTCCTCCCTTACAGTTTTCCTATATTGTACCATATAACGCGAAGTGTGACATATATCATTTGCTGCCCCTTTTTCCGTATAGTATAATGAAGAAAACCCACACCTATACCAGGCAGGAAGGATGTTGACCCATGGAGATGACCCTGAAGGAGCTGCGAGACAGTTTTTCGCGCGTTGGCTATATCTGTGACGAGGAAGTGGTCTTGACCGTCTACCTGGCCATTAAGCTGAACAAGCCCATCCTCATCGAAGGCCCCCCCGGGGTGGGCAAGACGGAGATGGGCAAGGTGCTGGCGGAAATCTTCCAGACGGAACTGATTCGCCTCCAGTGTTACGAAGGCCTGGATGAAAACAAGGCCCTCTATGAATGGAACTACCAGCGCCAGCTGCTGAAGATCCAGATCAGCAAGGAGACGGGCATGCAGGCGGACCTGGAAGGGGATCTATTTTCCCCCGAATACCTGCTGATGCGGCCCCTCTTGAAAGCCATCTCCAGCGAGAAGCGCCAGGTCCTGTTGATCGACGAGGTGGACAAGTGCGATGAAGAATTCGAGGCCTTCCTCTTTGAAGTCCTCTCCGACTTCACCGTCAGCGTTCCCGAACTGGGTACCCTGAAGGCCAAAGAGATTCCCATCGTGATTTTGACCAGCAACAACGAACGGGAACTCTCCGACGGCCTGAAGCGGCGGTGTGTGTTCCTCTACCTGGATTACCCGGAACTGCAGCGGGAGATCGCCATCATCCGGGCCCGGATCCCCGGCATCGAGGAGAAATTGACGGCCCAGGTGGCCCGGGCGGTGAAGGCCCTCAGGGAGAGCCCCGATATCAAGAAAAAGCCCTCCATCGCGGAGACCCTGGACTGGACCCGGGCCCTGCTGGCCATGAACGCCGACCGGCTGGACCCCAAGGTGGTAAGCCAGACGGTAAACCTGCTCCTCAAGTCCAAGGCGGACCTGGATGCCTTCCGCCGGCACCTGGGGCCCGGCACCCTCAGCGAGATGGCGGCATCGTCGTAAGGCAGGGCGAAGCCCTGTGCGCCGCCAGACCAAAGAGGGAGGTGTCAGCAGATGAAGGAAGCCCACTGTGACCGCAGCGTGCCCCGGGAGAATACCCTGGAAGCGAATATCCTCCGCTTTATCCTTTTGCTCCGCCAGGCCGGTGTCCGGGTCAGCAGCAGCGAGGCCCTGGACGCCGTCAAGGCCCTGACCCTGGTGGACCTGTCCCAACCTTCCCAGGCCCGGGCCGCCCTGCGGGGGACCCTGGTCAAGAAGGCCGCCGACCTGGCCCTCTTTGACCGGGTCTTTGCCATGTTCTTCGCCCCCGAGGAGGAACGGCTCCAAAGGCTGGGGGCCTGGCAGGAACAAAAGGGTCTCCACCGGCAGAAGATGCAGGAGGCCGGCCGGGACCTGGAGTTTCTGGGAAAACAGCTGTCCATGACGGAGCAGGAGATGACGGTGTATGCCAATATGCCGGAGCAGGAGAAAGACCGCCTCAAGAACTACATGGACAAAACGGCCGGCGGGAAAAATGTGGAGGAACCCTTCCGCCCCCTGCTGGAGTCAGTGGTAAAGGGGTCTTTAAGCTACTGGCGCAAGCAGCTGAAGGAGGATCTGGACCTGACCCCGCCCCCCGACACGGGGGACGAGGAGCTGGACAGCATCCTGGCCCAGGCCGAGGGGACGGGTACCGGCGGCCGCCGGGGAGTGTCTCTCCTGCAGGAAGACATGCAGAACATCCCCGAGAGGGATTTGCCCCGGGCCCGAATCATCCTGGGAAAGCTGGCCCAGCAGCTGATCAACTCCATCTCCCGGCGGTACCGCCAAAGCCGCAGGCACCAGAAGCTGGACCTGCGCCGCACCATCCGGGAAAACCTCCAGTACGGGGGGACCCCTTTCCGCCTGAAGTACAAAAGCCGGCGCCAGCAGAAGCCCCGCCTCCTCCTCCTGTGCGATGTTTCCGGCTCCATGGCCCGCTATTCCAGCTTCGTGCTCCAGTTCATCTACAGCATCAACACGGTGGTCAGCCACATCGAGAGCTTTGTCTTTGCCGAGCACCTGGAAATCATCACCCCCCATTTCGCCCGGCGGCAGGAATTTGATGCCACCATGGTGGAAATAATCAACAAGAGCCGCCAGTGGGGCGGGGGGACCAGTGTGGCTGCCGCCCTCCAGGAGCTGCAGGAGAAATATGAGGTGGTCCTGAAGGGAAACACGGTGGTCATCATCGTCAGCGACACCAAGACCACCAATCTGGAGAGGGCCCTGGAGGAACTGGGCCGGCTGAGGCGCCGCGTAAAGGATGTCATCTGGCTGAACACCCTGGCGGAGGGGGAGAGGGAATCCCTGCGTACCGCCCGGCTCATCGGCGAGGAAGTGCGGATGTTCCCCTGCAACACCCTGGCGGACCTGGAAGATATCGTGCGGAAGAAGGTTTTGTCCTAGTAATAGTAAAAAGAGATACGAGAAAGGATGAGTGGAGAAATGACAACGCAAATCGCCATCGCAGGAAAGGGTGGTACCGGGAAGACCACCTTCACGGCCCTGCTGCTGCGCTACCTTATGAGGGAGAAGAAAGGAAAAGCACTGCTGGCGGTGGACGCCGACGCCAACGCCAATTTAAACGAGGCCCTGGGCCTGGAAGTGGAGAATACCATCGGGGACATCCTGATGACCATCAAGGACCCCCGGGTCATCCCCCCGGGCATGTCCAAAGATATCTACATGGAGTTTAAAGTGCAGGAATCCTTGATCGAGTCGGAAGCATTGGACCTGCTGGTCATGGGAAACCCCCAGGGCCCCGGGTGCTACTGCTACCCCAACGACCTTCTCAGCAAGTACCTGGAAAAGCTGCACGCCAACTACGACTACATCACCATCGACAACGAGGCCGGCATGGAACACCTGAGCCGCCGGATTGTGAAGAATATCGATTACCTCATCGTCTCCAGCGATGCTTCCGCCCGGGGGGTCCGCTCCGCCCGGCGGATCCACGAGATCGTCCGCTCCGTCAAACTGGAAATCAAGGAGATGTTCCTCATCATCTCCCGGGCCGCCGAAACCAGCGATATCTCCTTCCTGAAGGAAGAGATCGAAAAGACGGGTTTGCAGCTGGCCGGGATCATCCCCTATGACCCCCTGGTGATGGAATACGACCTGAAGGGCAAACCCCTGGTGGGGCTGCCCCAGGACTCCCTGGCCGTTCAGGCCGTGGAAAAAATCGTGAAAACCATGAATCTTTAATATCAGCCGACTGCGACAGCAGATAGGGGGAGGGACAGACCATGACGGCGGAAGGAGCCCTGGAGAGAGCCCCCGGGGTATCCCGGGAAAGTTCGAGTTATGCAAACGAATCCCGGCAGGGGCCAATTCCCGGCGGGGTCCGGCTGCCCGGGCGGCAGGTAAAAGCCCGCTTCAGGGCCCGGTTGAACCGTTTTGTCGCTCTGGTCAACCTGGAGGGGGAGGACATCCAGGTCCATGTCCCCAATTCCGGCCGCCTGGCGGAGCTGCTCCTTCCCGGCGCCCCCGTCTTCCTGACGCCCCGCAGCGGGGCCCACAGGAAGACGGCCTTTGACCTCTCCTTCGCCCCCATCCCCGGGGGGGAAGGCTGGGTCTGCATCGATTCCCGGGTACCCAACCGGCTGGTGGGGGAAACCCTGCTGGCCTTTCAGGAAGGGAACCCCCTGTTTCCCGGCTATTTCCTGGTGCGGCGGGAGCCGGCCCTGGGGGAGAGCCGCCTGGACTTTCTTCTGGGGGATTCTCAGGGCCCTTTGTACGTGGAGGTCAAGTGCGTCACCCTGGTGACCCCGGGGCAGCGGGCCCGCTTTCCCGACGCCCCCACGGACCGGGGCCGGCGCCACCTGGGGGAATTGATCCGTCTGAGGGAGCAGGGAGGGCGGGCCGGGGCCCTTTTCCTGGTGCAGCGCCCCGACGCCGGCGCCTTCAGCCCCCACGATGATATGGACCCCCTCTTTGGTGAAGCCCTGCGGCGGGCCCACAGGGCCGGGGGGCTGCTGAAGGCCTGGAACTGCCGGGTGGATCCGGGGGAAGTCCGCCTGCACAAAGAAATTCCGGTGCTCCTTTAAGGAGCCTGGACGCAGCCTGGAAAGGGGCAATCGCCATGATGTTCGAAAGCCGCCGGGAGGCGGGAGAGAAATTGGCCCGGGAGCTCCTGCACCACCGGGGCAAAAACCCCTTGATCCTGGGGGTTCCCCGGGGGGGCGTCCCCATCGCCCGGGAGATATACCGCCTGCTGGGAGGGGAGTTGGATGTGGTCATCCCAAGGAAGGTCGGCCTTCCCTGGCACAGGGAGCTGGCAGCCGGGGCTGTGACCATGGAGGGCAGCTTCCTCCTGAACCAACAGGTGGCCCGGGGGTACGGCATCACCGGGGCGGATTTGCAGGAAGAAATCCAGGGGGCCCGGGAGGAGATCAAGCGCCGTATGGAGCTGTACCGGGGGGACAGGCCCCTGCCCGCCTTCCGGGAAAGGACGGTCATCCTGACCGATGACGGTGTGGCCACCGGATTCACCATCCGGGCGGCCCTGCAGGATTTGAGGGAAAAAGAGGTGGGGCACCTGGTCCTGGCCCTTCCCGTGGCCCCCGGTGATACCCAACGCATCTTGCAAAGGGAAGTGGATGAACTGGTGTGCCTGGCAGTGCCCCGGGTTTTTTACGCCGTGGGCCAGTTTTACCGGGACTTCAGCCAGCTGACGGACGGGGAGGTTATCGAGATGCTGGGGGAGACGGGGGAGACGGGGGAGTAAGGCGGCGGTGGGCGAGCCCACCCCGTGTTCCCACTGCATAGATTGCAAAAGAGACAGCGTTACCGGCCGTAAACAATTACAACGGAAAAGGGGTGGACCCATGAAAGTAACCTGCCTGGGCGGCGCAAAGACGGTGACCGGCTCCTCCTTTCTTCTGGAGGCCAACGAGGACCGGGTCCTGGTGGACTGCGGCATGTTTCAGGGGAGAAAAGAATTGAGGCAGCGGAACCTGGAACCCTTTCCCTTCAACCCGGGGGATATCAACTATGTGCTTTTGACCCACGCCCATATTGATCACAGCGGCCTGATTCCCCTCCTGGTGCGGGAAGGTTTTCGGGGCAAGATCCTCACCACCCCCGCCACCCTGGATTTGGCCCGCATCATGCTTCCCGACAGCGGCTACATCCAGGAGATGGAGGCGGAGTGGAGCAACCGCAAGGCCCGGCGGGCGGGGCTGCCGGAGAGCCCCCCCCTGTACACGGTGGAGGAGGCCCGCCGGGCCCTGGAGCAGTTCCAGGAGGCGGAGTACGACGAAATGTACACCCTTACCCCCCATCTGGCTGTCCGCTTTTCCGATGCCGGCCATATTCTGGGTTCCGCCATCATCGAGGTCTTCGTTACCGAGGGGGAGGAGAACATAAAGCTGGTTTTCAGCGGGGACCTGGGCAAATCCAACCAGCCCATCATCCGGGACCCGGCTCTGGTGGAGGAGGCCGACTACCTCTTTATGGAGGCCACCTACGGCGCCCGCCTCCACGATGACGACGATACGAAACTGGAGGAACTGGCGGCCCTCATCAATTCCACCCATAAAAGGGGCGGCAATGTGGTTATCCCCTCCTTTGCTGTGGGCCGGACCCAGGAGATCCTCTACTATTTGAACAAACTGGTCCAGGAGGACAGGATCCCTGCCATGCCCATCTATATCGACAGCCCCCTGGCCATCTCCGCTACGGAGATCTTCGGCCGCCACCCGAAGAATTACGACTTGAGGATGCGCCAGCGCCTCTTCAACGGGGAAGACCCCTTCAATTTTCCCCAGGTTACCTTCACCCCGACCACGGAGGAGTCTCGGGCCCTCAACGAGCTGAAGGGAGGCGCCATCATCATCTCCGCCAGCGGCATGGCCGATGCGGGGCGCATCAAGCACCACCTCAAACACAACCTGTGGCGGCCCGAAAGCACCATCCTCCTGGTGGGCTACCAGGCCGAGGGGACCCTGGGACGCCGCCTGGCCAACGGCGAAAAAAAGGTCCGCATCTTCGGGGAGGAGATTTCCGTCCAGGCCCGGGTGGTGGACCTGCACGGGTTCTCTGCCCACGCCGACCAGGGGGAACTCCTGCGCTGGCTGCGGAAGTTCAAAAAGCTGCCGCAGCAAGTTTTCCTGGTCCACGGGGAGGAAGAATCCATGGAGGTCCTGGCGGCTTTGATCGAGGACACCTTTAACATCCCCGTATACATCCCCGAGTACCGGGAAGAATTGGAACTGACGGCGGTGGGGAAAGTGGTCCGGGATGCCCGGGAAGTCGCCCTGCGCTTGAAGTCGAGGGAAATCCTCACGGGCTGGCAGGAGGCCGCCGCTGCCGTGACGGAAAGCCTGGAGCGGCTCCTGTGTGAGGGGTGTCGGGAAGCGGAACTGGGGGAGGCGGAGAAGATGCTGCAGGAATTGTCTTCCTGGCTGCAGGAGAGATTAAAGGATATCCGGGAAAGGAGAGAGGCAGCCCATGAGTGAGGGAAAAGAAATCAGGATTGAGGAAATTCTGCCCCACCGGTATCCCTTTTTGCTGGTGGATAAAATTCTGGAACTGGAGCCCGGCCGCCGGGCCGTGGGCCAGAAAAACGTTACCCGCAACGAGCACTTTTTCCAGGGGCATTTCCCCGGGTATCCCGTGATGCCCGGCGTCCTCATGGTGGAGGCCCTGGCCCAGGTGGGGGCGGTGGCCCTCCTGGCCCTGGAGGAGAACCGGGGGAAGATCCCCCTTTTCACCGGCATCGAAAAACTCCGCTTCAAGCGTCAGGTGGTCCCGGGGGACGTGCTGCGCCTGGAGATGGAGGTCCTACAGGTGCGGGGCCCCATGGGACGGGGGCAAGGGACGGTCAGCGTCGACGGCGAAATTGCCGTCCGGGGCGAACTCCTCTTCTTCCTGGCGCCGGCGGGGCCCGGAACGCGGGAGTCCGGTGATGAGCCTGTTTGACAGAAGTCGGTATTTGTATTAATATGGGGATGGAGTTCATTCCAGCCATTTGAGCTCCGGGGAAAGACGGACCTACGGGGAGAGACGAACCTACGGGGAGAGACCAGATCCCAGGGAAGGAACCAAAAAACTGCATACTCTTATCCAGAGAGGTGGAGGGACGGGCCCTATGAAACCCGGCAACCGGACTGTTCGGCCGTTACGGTGCCAATTCCCGCAGGGTGGGGAACATCCTGGTAGATAGGAGAGGTTGAGTTGTGCTTGAGACCTCTTTTCTAAAAAGGGGTTTTTTATTTTCTCAATGAGGTGAAACTGAACTTAAGGAGGTTGTTTCGATGTCGGAAAAGCGCTATTTATTTACCTCGGAATCGGTAACGGAAGGCCACCCCGACAAGGTGGCGGATCAGATCTCCGATGCCATCCTGGACGCCATCTACGAGAAGGACCCGGAAGCCCGGGTGGCGGCGGAAACCCTGGTGACCACGGGCCTGGTCCTGGTATCGGGGGAGATTACCACCGACTGCTATGTGGACATCCCCCGGGTCGTCCGGGAAACGATCAAATCCATCGGATATACCCGGGCCAAATACGGCTTTGACGGCGACACCTGCGCGGTCCTCACCGCCATCGATGAGCAGTCGGCGGATATTGCCCTGGGGGTGGACCAGGCCCTGGAGGTGAAGACGGGGGAGGCGGGCCTGGAAGAGGAGTTCGCCCATACCGGGGCCGGGGACCAGGGCATGGTCTTCGGCTTTGCCTGCAGCGACACGCCGGAGTACATGCCCCTGCCCATCTCCCTAGCCCACCGGCTGTCCCGGCGCCTGGCGGAGGTGCGCAGGGAGCGCCGGCTGCCCTATCTCAGGCCCGACGGCAAGTCCCAGGTTACCGTGGAGTACGAGGGGGACAGGCCCCTTCGGGTGGACTCCATTATCCTGTCCGCCCAGCACCGGGAGGACATCACCCAGGAGCAGCTGCGCCGTGACTTGACGGAGCAGGTCATCCGCAAGGCGGTCCCGGCGGAGTTGCTGGACGAGGGGACGAAGTATTATGTAAACCCAACCGGTCGCTTCGTGGTGGGGGGCCCCCACGGTGATACGGGCCTCACGGGCCGGAAGATCATCGTGGATACCTATGGCGGGTTTTCCCGTCACGGCGGCGGCGCCTTTTCCGGAAAGGACCCCACCAAGGTGGACCGCTCCGGTGCTTACGCCGCCCGGCATGCGGCGAAAAACATCGTGGCGGCGGGGCTGGCCTCCAAATGCGAGCTCCAGGTGGCCTACGCCATCGGGGTGGCCCGCCCCGTTTCCATCAGTGTGGACACCTACTGCACGGGGAATATTCCGGAGGCGCAAATTGTGGAGCTGGTGCGGAAGCATTTTGATTTGAGGCCCGCCGCCATCATCCACAACCTGAACCTGCGCCGCCCCATCTACAAAAGCCTGGCCTCCTACGGCCACATGGGCCGGGTGGACCTGGATCTAGCCTGGGAGCGATTGGACAGGGCGGAGGCCCTGCGGCGGGAGGCGGGGCTGTAGGGCGGCCAAGGGCCTCTTTTCCTTTTTCCGGCCCTTGAGGCAGGAATTCTCCTTCCTGGGTGGAATACTTCCTGAAAAAGGGAAAACGGGGGAAAAAGCTTTGGAGAAGCTGGAAGGCATTCTGGAGAGGATCACCTACTACAGCCAGGAGACCTGCTACCTGGTGGGCAGGGTCAAGGTTTCCCGGGCCAGAGACCTGGTCACGGTGGTTGGCCCCGTGCCGGCTCCCGTGGTGGGGGAAGACCTGACCATGAAGGGAAACTGGGTGGTGCATCCGGAGTACGGGCGCCAGTTCAAAATCGAGGAGTGCGAGCGCAAGGCCCCCACTTCTCTGAAGGGCATCGAGCGCTACCTGGCCTCCGGCCTGATCAAGGGAATCGGACCCTCCACCGCCAAACAGCTGGTGGACCATTTCCGGGAAGACGCCCTGCGGGTCATCGAGGAGGAGCCGGAACGGCTGCTGGAGATTTCCGGCATCGGCGGGAAGAAAGTGAGAATGATCGCCGAGAGCTACAAGAAGCAGCAGGAGATGCAGGATGTGGTCCTCTACTTTCAAAAATACGGTGTCAGCCCCTCCTATGCCGCCCGGATCTACCGCCAGCTGGGGGATGAGACCATCCCCATGGTGGAGGAGGACCCCTACCTCCTGGCCGAAGAGGTCATCGGTGTCGGCTTCAAGACGGCGGACATGATCGCCACCAAGATGGGCCTGGACCTTCACGCCCCCCAGCGGGTGAAAGCCTCCCTGGAGTACATCCTTTCCCGGGCCACGGAGGAAGGTCACGTGTACCTGCCCCGGGAAAATCTGGTGGGCCGGGCCCTGGAGCTTTTGGAAGGGGAGGCGGGGGATGAGGAGGTCCTGCGGCAGCTCATTTTTGCCCAGCTGGAGGAGCTGGTCAAAGGCCAGAAAATCATCCTGGATTGGAAGAAGGAACAGGAAGGGAAAGGGAAAGAGGAGGAGGACTGCTGCTACCTGGCTCCCTTCTTCTTTGCGGAGAAAGGAGTGGCGAGCCGCTTAAGCAAGCTGAACAGCCGGCAGATCACCCTGGAGACATCCTCCCTGGAGGTGGAGCTGTCCGATATCGAAAAGGCCTGCGGTGTCACGTTGGCGGAGCGGCAGCGGGAAGCCCTGGAAAAGGCCCTGGAGGCAGGGGTCCTGGTGCTGACGGGGGGGCCGGGGACGGGGAAGACCACCACCATCAAAGCCCTTTTGGAGCTTTTCAAGCGCTTCCACCTGGAGGTACTGCTGGCGGCCCCCACGGGGAGGGCGGCCAAGCGGATGGCCGAGGCCACCGGCAGGGAAGCCAAGACCATCCACCGCCTGCTGGAGTTTGCCCGGATGGAGGGGGAGGGGGGCTTTCACTTCAAGAAAAACGAGGACAACCCCCTGAAGGCCCACGTGGTCATCGTGGATGAGGTGTCCATGGTGGATATCCTCCTCATGTATAACTTGCTTAAGGCTTTGCCGGGAGGGTGCAAGCTGATTTTGGTGGGGGATGTGGATCAGCTCCCCTCCGTGGGCCCCGGGAACGTCCTGCGGGATATCATCGGCTCGGGGGCCATCCCCGTTACCCGGCTGGAGACCATCTTCCGCCAGGCCCGGGGGAGCAGCATCATTGTCAACGCCCACAGGATCAATGCCGGGGAGATGCCCTTCACGAAGAATGAAGCAGCGGGGGATTTTTTCTTCATGTCCAAGGAAGAGCCCGCAGAAATCCTGCAGGTGATCACGGACCTGTGCGCCAGCCGCCTGCCGAAGTACCAGAAGTATGACCCTTTGGAAGACATCCAGGTGCTGACCCCCATGCACCGGACCCTAATTGGTGTGGAAAACTTGAACTTGAACCTGCAGGAGCGCCTGAACCCTCCCTCCAACCGGAAGCAGGAACTGAAGATCGGCGGCATAACCTTCCGCCAGGGGGACAAGGTCATGCAGGTGAAGAACAACTATGACCTGGAGGTATTCAACGGGGACATTGGCCGCCTCACCTATATAGACCGGGAAGAAGGCCAGGTCATCATCGCCTACCCCGACCTGCGCAGTTACCGGGAGGTTATCTACAACATGCAGGACATGGAGGAAGTGGTTTTGGCCTATGCCACCTCCGTCCACAAGAGCCAGGGCAGCGAGTACAGGGTGGTCATCCTGCCCGTCTCCACCCAGCACTACATCATGCTGCAGCGGAACCTCCTCTACACCGCCGTCACCCGGGCCAGGGAGATGGTCATCCTCATCGGCACAAAAAAGGCCCTGGCCATGGCCGTCAAAAACAACAAAGTCCAGGAACGCTACACCCTCCTCTCCTCCCGCCTCCAGTAAGTTTACTTTCGGGGTCAGGCCTAAAAGTAAACTTACTCAACATGAAAGATGTAAGAGAGGTAATATGGAAAATATTACATAACCCGCTTCTCGGCCGGGCAGCCCTTTGCCCTTTGAGATTGGGAGAGGTGGGTTATTTTTTGTTGCACGGCATCCATAATAAATAAAAATTGCAAAAGACTACCAAGCAAAACAAATGTTTGCTATAATGGAAATGAAATTTCGGCAGTTCAGGGAGGTGCAAGGTATGGCCAGGAAGCCCAGAATCGAGTACCCGGGTGCCATCTACCATGTCATGGTCCGGGGAAACAATCGCGAGGAAATTTTTCCGCAAGACCGGGACAAGGCAAAGTACCTTGAGATCGTCAAAAAATACAAGGAAAAATATGATTTCAAGCTTTATGCGTACACCTGCCTTAAAAACCACGGGCACATGCTGATGGAAACCGCAGAAACCCCCCTGTCAAAAATAATGCAGGGTATCCAGCAGGTTTACACACACTACTGCAATAAAAAGTACGAACGGGTAGGGCATGTTTTTCAACAGCGATATAAGGCGAAACTCTGTGAAAACCAGGCCTATTTCTTGAGCCTAATCCGCTATATCCACAAGAACCCGCTGGAAGCAGGCCTGTCTGGTAACCTGGATTATCCCTGGAGCAGTCACAGCAGTTATTTGCAACCCCAAAGGAAAAGCATCG
>PWVN01000272.1 GCA_003561835.1 Syntrophomonadaceae bacterium | reverse complement strand
CGGCAAAGAAGGTGGTACCCAAAACACAAAAGGAAAAACCGGGGTGGTGAGTGATACCGTCCCCGGTTTTCGTGTGCATCATGGTGTGCATCTTGGTGTGCCACTTCAGTAAAAATGGCCGAATCTCAATAATTATCAGGATTTGCCATAACCCCGAAAAAGCCTTATTTTACAAGCTAAGTGGTATTCTTGACATGTCGGCGAATCTCTGTTAAAATACATTAGGCGGGACTAAAATCCTCGTGTCAACAGTTCAATTCTGCGTCTCGCCACCATCGGGTTTACGATTTGGTGCGGAAGTGGCTCAGTGGTAGAGCATCGCCTTGCCAAGGCGAGGGTCGCGGGTTCAAATCCCGTCTTCCGCTCCATTTTACTATCTTAAGGGGCGGCATAGCCAAGCGGTAAGGCAGAGGACTGCAAATCCTTTACCCCCGGTTCAATTCCGGGTGCCGCCTCCATTATTCTGCCGGGATGGCGGAATAGGCAGACGCAAGGGACTTAAAATCCCTCGGGAATTAAATCCCGTACCGGTTCGATTCCGGTTCCCGGCACCATATGCGGGTCGTTAGCTCAGGGGGAGAGCACCTCCTTGACGCGGAGGGGGCCATAGGTTCAAATCCTATACGACCCACCATTGCCAGTAAAAACACCTGAAAAGGTGTTTTTTTTCGTGGCGAAAAAAGACCGGGATGTCCCTCTAGTATACAAAAGAAAGCTCCCTCATATACTACTAGTAACGGTGGAAGGGAGTTGAGGCAATGGCATATCTGACGATAGTCGCCAGGATGGGGCACCCGGACCTCAGCACGGCCATCAATGATAAATTATCCCTGCATATAGATATATCCCAGGAATCCCAGGGGGAGTGGCAGGTCCTGCGGGTAAGCCACAAGGATACGACGCTGACGGAAGAACAGGAGGTGATCCTACGGGCCGCTTTGATGGAGGTCCTGGAGGAATACATTTTGCTGGCACTGAAGGAGCCCTTAATCCAGGAAATGGTCCACAGGCACTACTACTATTTCTCCCGGCAGGAGAGGGATAAGGTCCTCTATTACAGCAGCCTGAGGGACAGCGGTGCCGGCAGGAAGGCCCGGCAGCAGGTGAAGGAGAAGCTCCGGCGGTATCTGGTGAACTCCCGGCACCTGAACATACCCGGGCTTGTACGGTTTCGCCTCCAGGAGTATTTGGCGGAGCTGAGGAAGACGGTGGAAGGTGCCGTGGACGACTTTCTCATCGAGAAGGAATACCAGGAATTCATCAAGCTCTTGAAGTACTTTGTGGAAATCCAGGAGCCCAAGGTCAGGGAAGCCCATGTGTTCCTGGATCAAAGCGGCCGCTTCCAGATCCGCGACGGCAAGCACCAGGTGGTGGAGCAGAATATGGATGAGATCAACGCCGCCTTCCTCAGGGATACCGTCGACAGCGAGGATATGCTGGTCAGCGCCCTGGTGACGGCAGCCCCGGGCAGGGTGGTCCTGCACCGGCAGGTGGACGCCCGGCACCCCAAACTCTGTGGCACCCTGAGAAAGATCTTCGACACCAGGATCAGCCTGTGCAAGAACTGCCTCGAATGCTCTTCCCTGGCCAGGGTGAGCCACAAGGATACCTGACGGGGAAGGGGAAGGGAGGCTGAAGGGAAGGCAGGGCCTCCCCGTTTTTGGGGCCTTCTTTTTTTTTGTCAATTTATGTAGTAAAATAGAATCCTGGAGGCATCGACTATGGCACTGTCCCTGTATCTGGTTCTGCCCCTGATGGGCGCCCTGATCGGCTGGGGGACCAATCTGCTGGCTATCAGGTCCCTCTTCAGGCCTGTAGAACCCTACCGGATCCCCTTAACCCCCTGGGCTGTTCAAGGCCTGGTTCCCAAACGGAAGCAGGAATTGGCGGCATCGGTGGCTTTTTTGGTGGAGAGGGAACTGGTGAACTGGGGAGACCTGCTGCAGAAGATCGATAACAGCTCCTTCGAAAAGCAGATCCTGACCAATGTGGAGGGCTTCGCCCGGGAGTGGCTGGCAGGGAGGCTCCCCAGGCTCCTGCCCCGGGTGCTGAACGAAGCCCTGCAGGGGTACTTTACCGGGGCCATCGTGGAGGCCTTCCGGGACAAGCTGCCGGAAACCATGGACCGGCTGGCCCGGACGGCGGAGGAAGAGGTCAACATCCGAAGCCTGGTGGAAGAGAAGATCGGCGGCATGACCCTGGACGGCCTGGAGGAACTGGTCTTTACCGTTGCCCGGCAGGAGCTGAAGCAGATCGAGTACCTGGGCGCCATCATCGGCCTGCTGGTGGGGACGGCCCAGGCCGCAATTGTTTATTTGTGGAATTTGCCTTGACACGGGTAATCCTGAGGATTATGATAAATTGGGACAGGGGGACAGGGACCTTGTCCCACTAAAATGGGACAAGGTCCCTGTCCCCCTGTCCCACCAAGCAAAGGAGGTTATCGCTTTGGCAGATGTAGTCATCACGTTGAAAGACGGGCAGGAGAGAAGGGCCCCCCGGGGAACCAGGGGGTTGGATTTTATCAGGGAAGAACTGGGAGGAGGTTTACATAAAAGCGCTGCAGCCCTGCTGGTCAACGGCACCGTCAAGGATTTGACCTATCCCCTGACGGAGGATGCTCAGGTGGAGGTTCTCACCTGTGACGACCCCCGGGGACTGGAAGCCTTCCGGCATACCTCCAGCCACATCCTGGCCCAGGCTGTCCAGCGGCTGTACAAGGGTACAAAGCTGGGCATCGGCCCGGCCATCAAGGACGGCTATTACTACGACTTTGACCCCGAGGTGAACTTTACGCCGGAGGATCTGGAAAAAATAGAGGCGGAGATGGAAAATATCGTCCGGGAGGACCTTCCGGTGGAGCGGCAGGAGATGTCCCGGCAGGAAGCCAGCGATTTTTTCAAGAGCCGGGGCGAGCTCTACAAGGTGGAATTGATCGAGGATCTGCCGGAAGATACGCCCATCAGCTGCTACCGCCAGGGGGAGTTCATCGACCTGTGCGCCGGGCCCCACCTGCCGTCCACGGGCCGGGTCAAGGCCTTGAGCCTGTTGAACCTGGCGGGGGCCTACTGGCGGGGCAGCGAGAAGCGGCCCATGCTCCAGAGGATTTACGGCACCTCCTTCCCCAAGAAGGCCCTGCTTCAGGACTATTTAAATCGCCTGGAGGAGGCGAAGAAGCGGGACCACCGCCGCCTGGGGCAGGAACTGGGGCTCTTCACCCTCCACGATGCGGGGCCCGGCTTTCCTCTCTTCCACCCGAAGGGGATGGTGATCCGGAACGAATTGGAAAAGTTCTGGCGGGAAGAACACGAGAAGGCGGGCTACCAGGAGATCAAGACCCCCCTGATCCTGAACCGCTCCCTGTGGGAGCAGTCGGGGCACTGGGACCACTTCCGGGAGAACATGTATTTCACCAAAATCGACGACGCCGACTATGCCGTCAAGCCCATGAACTGCCCCGGGGGCATGCTCGTCTACAAGTCCACCATGCACAGCTACCGGGACTTCCCCCTGAAGCTGGCGGAGATGGGCACCGTCCACCGGCACGAGCTGTCGGGAACCCTCCACGGGCTGATGCGGGTGCGCTCCTTTACCCAGGACGATGCCCACATCTTCATGCTGCCCTCCCAGATCGAAGCGGAGGTGGAGGCCGTCATCGACCTGGTGGACCGGTTCTACCGGGTTTTCGGCTTCAAGTACCACGTGGAGCTCAGCACCAAGCCGGAGAAGGCCATGGGCAGCAACGAGATGTGGGAGCGAGCCACCGCCGCCCTGGAGAAGGTACTGGTGAAGAAGGAGATGGCCTACATCATCAACGAGGGGGACGGGGCCTTCTACGGGCCCAAGATCGACTTCCACCTGGAGGACTCCCTGCAGCGGACCTGGCAGTGCGGCACCATCCAGCTGGACTTCCAGATGCCCGAAAAATTTGACCTCACCTATGTGGGCGAGGACGGGGAAAAGCACCGGCCCGTCATGATCCACCGGGTGATTTACGGGGCCATCGAGCGCTTCTTTGCCCTCCTGATCGAGCACTACGGCGGCGCCTTCCCCCTGTGGCTGGCCCCGGTGCAGGTGGTGGTCCTGCCCATCACTGACCGGCACCACGGGTATGCCCGGGAAGTGGCCCGCCTCTTCAAGGACAAAAGGGTCCGGGTGGAGGTGGACAGCCGCAGCGAAAAGATGGGTTACAAGATCCGCGAGGCCCAGGTGAACAAGGTCCCGTATATGCTCATCGTGGGGGACCGGGAGATGGCGGAAGACGCGGTTTCCCTGCGGAAGCGGGCGGAGGGGGACCTGGGGAGCTTCAAGACCCGGGAAATCCTGGAGCGGGTCTTGCAGGAAATAGAGGAGAAGAAGTAGCAAGGGAGAACTGTCCCCAAAACTTGAATGGATTCAAGTACCCGGAACCGTCCCCAAAACTTGAATGGATTCAAGTGCCCGGAACCGTCCCCCTTTGCCCCTTGCCCCCCTGCCGGAAGAAAAATAAATTTGACCCCCGGCGGGTTTTATGGTATAGTTTGCATGTAATTGCATACTCCACGTCAAAGAAGAAGCCGCCCGCTTCTCACCCTGGAACGTGCACGGCACTGTTACCCGGGTCAGGTAAAGGAATACTTCCATTTACTGGCAGGTGGTTCGAGCCTGCTTTTTTTGTGTGGAGGAGTGAAGGGGACGCTGCAAGAAAGAGAAGGGGTAAAAAAAACAGGAGGTGGCAAATTATTAAGGATTTGTATGTAAACGAGCAAATCAAAGCTCGGGAGGTAAGGGTCATTTCCCCCAAGGGGGAACAGCTGGGGATTCTCTCATTGAACGAAGCCCTGAAAGCCGCCAGGAACCACAACCTGGACCTGGTCAATGTGGCACCCCAGGCTTCACTGCCGGTCTGCAAGATCATGGACTACGGCCGGTTCAAGTACGAGCAGAGCAAGCGGGACAAAGAGGCGCGGAAAAACCAGAAGATCATCACCATAAAGGAAGTAAAACTTCGGCCTAATATTGAAGATCATGATTTTCAGGTCAAGAGCAAGAACGCCCGCAAGTTTTTGACCAACGGGGACAAGGTGAAGGTTACCATCATGTTCCGCGGCCGGGAGGTAACCCACCCGGAACTGGGCAGAAAACTTTGCGACAGGATGGCAGCTGAACTGGAAGACGTATCCATCGTGGAAAATCCCGCCAAGCTTGAAGGCAGAAACATGATAATGATTTTAGCATCCAAACTGTAAGGAGGAATTGTGATGCCCAAAATGAAAACCCACAGGGGCGCTGCCAAACGCTTCAAAAAGACGAAGTCAGGGAAGATAAAGAGACGGCGCGCTTTCGCCAGCCACATCATGGAGAAAAAGTCGCCCAAGAGAAAACGGCGCCTGCGCCAGGCGACCCTTTTGGACAAATCCGATATGAAGAGGGTCGCAAAACTGCTTCCCTACTAAAATTTTTTTGTAACAGGAGGTTACTACGATGCCCAGGGTTAAACGGGGAACCATGGTAAAGAAACGGCATAAAAAAGTATTGAAGCTGGCCCGAGGCTACTTCGGCGCCAAGAGCAAACAGTTCAAGGTGGCCAACCAGCAGGTTATGAAGTCCCTCTTCTATGCATACCGGGACAGAAGGGTCCGCAAGCGGGATTTCCGCAAACTGTGGATTACCCGGATCAACGCCGCCGCCCGGATCAACGGCGTCTCCTACAGCCGTTTTATCAATGGCCTGAAGAAGAGCGGTGTGGAAGTGAACCGGAAGATGCTGGCCGACCTGGCGGTAAATGATGCCAAGGCCTTCAGCCAGCTGGTGGATGTGGCCAAGGAAAACCTAAATTAGAAGGAAAAAGGCCTACACGATAGGTCTTTTTTTCTAGGAGGCAGTTATGTCGGCAAAGGCCCACGGAAAACTGGCACCGGCCCAAATCCTGGCAGGGGGGTTTGCCCTGCTGATCCTGGCGGGGACCATCCTCCTGATGCTGCCGGCGGCGTCCCGGGAGGGGTCCCTCTCCCTCATCGATGCCCTTTTCACCGCCACATCCGCCGTCTGCGTGACGGGCCTGGTGGTGGTGGACACGGGTACCCATTTCACCCTTTTCGGACAGCTGGTCATCCTGGGGCTTTTACAGGTCGGCGGCCTGGGCTTCATGACCATGGCTTCCAGCATCTTTTTGGTCCTGGGGCGCAAGATAACCCTGAGGGAACGGCTGGTCATGCAGGAGAGCCTGAACCAGTTTTCCCTGGCGGGGCTGGCGGAACTGACGAAAATCATCGTGGTGATGTCCTTCGCCATCGAGGCGGTGGG
>PWVN01000213.1 GCA_003561835.1 Syntrophomonadaceae bacterium | reverse complement strand
GACCCTGCCCGGCGTCCACGACCTTCATGTTACACCGCCGGTGGAACTGGAGAGAATCAGCTCCGACATCTTCCGGCTTTTTGTCCCGGTGGAAGAGGAAGCCATGGCGGCCCGGGTGGAAACGGAGAAAGGCTCCCGGGAATTGTACCTGAAACTGGATATTCCCAAGCTCCGCTGGCGGCTGGAGGGGAAGGGGTTGGGGGAGCTCTCTTCCTGGCAGCAGGGCCCCGGCCAGCTGTGGCACGGCGACCTGCAGGGGGCCGATGAGGCCTGGATCGAGTTTTGCCTGCCTCCTTCCTGCCGGGGAAGCCTGACGGGTGTGCTGAAAAGCCCCTGGGGCGAAGAGGCCCGTAAAGTGGAAAAGGGGTTCTTCAAAATGGCCTTAAAGGAAGTAAAGCCGGACGCCAGGGGGGAGGAGGCCCTTTCTTTAAACCTTATCCGGGGCAAGAAGAAGTTGCTCCTCTCCCATGTCCCCATCCTGACCATCGTCTACTCCTGGGAAGCCTCGGACGTACAGGTCCGCCAGGAGGAGCTTCCCGGGGGCGCGGTGCATCTCGGCATCAGGTGGCAGGAAAAGGGGAAGGCGGATAAGAGGGTCTGCCTGTGGAAATTCCACAACCCCTGGTCCCCCCTGGTGGAAAGGAAGTTGGAGGCAGGTCAGGAGGAACTGACCCTGCGGGCCGACGGGAAGGTCTTGAGCCCGGGAAATTTCCTGGTGGAGGTGCTGCCGGAAGCCGAAGCTTCCGGGGGCCTGCGAAACCCCTTCAAAGATCCCTACCCATCCCACGAGCACAAAGTTTTCGAGCTAAAACGCCGGGACCCCTATGTCAAACAGTGGCTGGTCAAAAGGAAGGGAAGCCCCCAGGTCCTCCTGTCGGGCAGGCTAAAAAATGTCAACCGGCGCAAGGTGAACCTGGAGGCCTTCTTTCTGGGGTTCCATGAGGGAGAGGCGGTTTTCAAAAAAGAGAAGGTGGGCCTTCTGGACAAGAAAAAGTTCAAGAAGAAGATCGCCCTGAAGAACCCTGCAGCCCACTGGTTGATCCTGCTTCTCAAGGAAGGGGGGGAAATCCTCAACTGGTCCGCCCACCTGATTCCCGACGGCGATGACCTCACCTGGCCCCTTAAGGCCTGGAAGTCCAAGATGCTGGGAGAGGAAGTCCTGCATCATTGTCGGGTCAAGGTCACCTGCACGGGGGAGTTTTCCTTCACCTCCCGCCTGAACGAGGGGAAAAGCAGGGAAGTTATCGAGATGATGGCCGGGGAACGGCAATGTGTGAAGTTGGATATGAAGGAAAACGGCGTGAAGAACATCAAGCTGGTGAAAAAAGAGGACGGCAGCCTTTCCCTGGAATATGAAAAGGGTGTCCGCTGCATGACCTGCGGCGCGAAACTTTCCAGCCAGGAAATCTGGAACAAATCTCATTACCCCAGATGTAAATCCTTAATCCCCAATATCGAAACCTGCACAGCCCGGGCACTCCTCATCTGGTCCCCGGAGAATCTCGGCGGGAGGCTCCCCGCAAACTTGCGGTTCGGGCGGGAACTGGTAGCCGAAATCTACACCCTCTATACCGAAAAGAACCCCAATGCCGTCAAGGTGTTGGAAGGGTTCTTTAAAGAGGGGCAGAACCTGCGCCAGGTTGCCCAGGCCCTCTTCTCCAGGGAAACCCAGGTCTTTCGGGAACTGGTGAGGTGGGAAGCAGAAAGAGAATAAGGGTGCCATCATCATCCTTCCCCCCGGGGGAAGGAATTTTTCGGGGGAAAAGGCAGGGATGGAGAAATTAATGTCGAAAACAGGAAGGGCTTCCTGAAATTTGGGTATAATGGGTTGTAAGAAAAAAGGCTTGGAGGGCTGCTCTTGCTTTTGGGGCTCAGAAATCTTCTCCTGGTGCTTCTGGCCGCAGTGGTGGGCCTGGTGGCTGCCCTGTACTTATTTCAGGACAGGGTCCTCTTCCCCCAAAGGCCTCTGGGGGAGGAGAGGTTGACCTATATCCGGGAAAATTTTACCCGGGCTGTAGAAGTCCGGATAGACGTATCGGAGGGGGTAACCCTCCATGGCTGGCTGATGGAGAAGCCGGGGCAGGAAAAGGGGCCCCTCCTCCTGTATTTTGGAGGCAACGGGGAGGAGGTGTCCCGCCAGCTGGAAACGGCCCACCTGCTTCCCGGGCCCCTGCTGGCCGTCAATTACCGGGGGTACGGCCTCAGCGAGGGCCGGCCGGGAGAGGAAGCCCTGCTCCAGGATGCCCTGGCCATATATGACTGGGCTGCTGCCTCGGGGGCCCTGGAGGAGGCCGGTGTGGTGGTGATGGGCCGCAGCATTGGCGCCGGGGTGGCGGTTCACCTGGCTTCCGCCCGGGATGTCCGGGGGGTGATCCTGGTATCCCCCTATGACAGCATTACCGCCGTTGCCCGGGACCAACTGCCCTTTCTCCCCTCCTCCTTCATAAAACACCCCTTCAGGGCCGTCCAAAAGGCACCGGAGGTGGAAGCACCCCTCCTGGCCATCATCGGCCGGGAGGACCGGCTCATCAGGCCCCGGCGCTCCCTGGAGCTGGTGTCCGCCTGGGAGGGCCCCAGTGACGTAAAAATCCTCCCCGGAGGGCACAACGATCTGCAGGAGAACCCTTTATTCTGGGACAGCATTCTCGAATTCCTGGAAAGCCTGGGAGGGGGCTCCCAACCCGGGATTTCAACCGGGCAGGGGCTTACCAGACCCAAAAACCTGTGTTATAATAAATTAGTTGTCAGGGGAAATCAGATCCGTGTAGGAGGGGTGTTATGCCTCGCAGGTTGAGAAGGTTCACAGGTATCTTGCTGGTTCTCGGCGCATTGCTCATCCTGGTGTCCGGAGGCATGGGCTATATGACCCACGGCCTGGGCGAGACGGAAAACCTCGTCATCAACCAGGTGGACTTCTCGCAGGTTCCTGACGGCGTGTATACCGGCGAGTACAGGGGCCACCGGTGGTCCAACACCGTGGAAGTTACCGTCCGGGACCGGACCGTCACAGAGATTCGCATGATTGAGAAGCAGCAGTTTCACCTGGACGGACCGGTGGACCGGATCATTTCCAGAATTATCGCAGAGCAGACCCTGCCCGTGGATGTGGTCACCGGTGCCACGGCTACCAGCAAGGCCATCATGAAAGCTGTGGAAATTGCCCTGACGGAATAATCAACGGAACCTTTACAGATGAATCTTCAGAAACCTTTCGAATCTTTGCCTGTCGAGAGGTTCTTTTTTTTGATATACTGGGATGGGAGGGACGGTTATGAGCCCAAAGGATTACTGGGATGTTCCCGTAAGGCCCGAAGACCGGCAGCAGCTGGACGAGGATCTGATTCGGGAATTGAATGAGGACGAAGACCGCGCTGAAGAAAGCCCGCTGCCCCCCGGAGGGAGAAGGACAGCCATCAAAGCCGGCAGCCTGGTGCTGGCCCTGGTTCTTGCCGCTCTGGTCCTGGGCCGGCTTTTGAATGTCTTTACCCTGCCCTCCCTGGAGTTCCTGCACGACTCCCGCCGCTTGTCCCGGGACCCCCGGGTCCGGGAGCTGCAGCAGGCCGTGGTGTCCATCGAGGCAGACGGCAGGAGGGGGACGGGGTTCAACATCCATCCCGACGGTATCATTGTGACCAATTACCATGTAATTGCGGGCTCCTCCAGCATCACAGTCCGTTTCCCCGGGGCCCTGCCCCACCTGGGGGAGGTTCTGGTTGGCATTCCCCAGGTGGACCTGGCCCTGCTCTCCGTTGAAGGGGGCAACCTGCCTGCCCTGGAACTTGCAGTGGAGGGCCTTAAGCGGGAAGATACCGTATTGATGATCGGAAACCCCCTGGGCCTGAGCAGCGTCGTCAGTGAAGGGACGGTTGAAGGTTTCGTGATGCTCAGGGATTGGGAGGAGCCGGTCCTTATGATCAAGGGACCCGTTTACCGGGGCAGCAGCGGCAGCCCCGTCTTCAACAGGGAGGGTTTGGTGGTGGCGGTTATCTTTGCCACCCTGCAGCAACAGGGGCCGGCAGGGCAGGAGGATATCATCGGCCTGGCCGTGCCCGCCGCCGAGCTTATGGCACTGCTGGCGGGGATTCATTAGTCAGGGCCTCCCGGAGGCTATTATCCATTTAAAAGAAAAACAGGGAGCACTGCTCCCTGTTTTTTTCACGGTTGGAACCTCACGCCTCTCTCATGAAAAAGTCGAAGAGGGGCTCAAAGTCGAAGGTTCCAGCTTTCCTCCCCCGGGAGGTCCTGTAGATGGATGTGAGGGCTTCCTCCAGGTGGCGGGAGGTGATCCCGTGGGATAGAGAAAGGGAAGCCTCGATAAAGGCCGCCAGATGGTCGCACCCCTTGATCATTTCCCCGTCCACGGGGGAGTAGACGTCCCGGTTGTAGCGGCCGTTGATCTCCTCGTCGGTAATAATCGTGACCCGGCCCTCCACCAGGGCCTTGTTCTTGAACTCATCGTCCACATAGTACTTCAACTCCCTGTGCCAGGCCTCCGGCAGCAGGGGCAGGATCCTTTCTTCCATCTGCCTCTTTTCAATCTCTTTGAGCAGGTCTTCCAGGCCTTCCACAGACCTCTTGATGGGGGAGATGATATCCCGGGTCAAGATTTCCGGCAAATCGTGAAAAAGGCCGGCGAAGAAGTTGTTGCGCCGCCGCTTTGGACAGGCCTTAAGCTCCAGGGAGATCAGGTAGGCCAGCAGGGCCACGATAAGCATGTGGCCCAGAACAGAGGTTTCCGGGACCCGGGGGGAATGGGCCCACCGTTTTTGAAAACGCAGCTGCCCCACCATATCGATGAAATTGCAGGTCTTCTTCTGCAGGCCCAGTTTTTGTACTCCGGCCAGGTGGTAGTGCTCCTCCAGCTCGTTTTCAATTTCCCTCCTGGTATCGTCAATTCCATAGATGCCCCGGTTCAGGTTGTAGATGATCTTGAATTCCCAGTTGGTGGCCAGGTAGTGGGAGGCCCTGAGGATTCGTTTTTCCAGAGGGCAGAAGTCCTCCTCAAAAAGATACCTTCGGAAGTTTTCGAAGAAATTTCCGGCCAGGCCGGCCACATCCCGGTCCAGCTGGCCCAAGACGTAGTTGTTCAGTTCTTTGCCGCTTTCGCTCATGAGTTTGTAAAAGATGGGAGGTTTGATATCCGTCAGCACCACCCGGTGGAGGAATTCAAAGATCCCTCCCTCGATGAGCCTGACCCAGTCCACGGAGAGGTTCCGGTCCCCTTCCTCGAATTTGGCCAGCACATAGGCGATGAACATCTTGTGGGACTGTTTGTCGATTTCCGTAAATCCCTGGGGGCGCAGGTGGTCGTTCCAGCGCTGAATGTTGGCCGCCTCATAGATCAATTCCAGCAGGGTTTTGGTGATCATGGCCTCATCCCCTTTTCAATCATCCTTGCATAAGGAAGCACTGCAGGGTTATTCGTCCTTCTTTTTGAACTGGGAGTTGAATTTTCTCCTGTTGCGGCTCACCTGCTGCCGGCGCCGCAGGTTTTTTATGATGTCATAGCCGAAGAAGAGAATAAAGTTGGCCAGGGACACCAGGGCCGCCGCCTTGTGGGGGAGGCGGGCTGTCAGTACCGTATAGCCGATGAAGAACCAGTACAGCCAGGCCAGGTACTTCACCTTTATGGGGGCGATCAGGAAAAGCAGAATTTCAAAATTGGGGTAGATATAGGCAAAGGCCAAAAACAGGGACATGTTCAAGTAGACACCCGTGGCCCCGCCTCCGGCGATGAAGGCCGCTGCCGTCGTTCCCAGCATGCCGATCAGGTAGTACAGGTTGAATTTGAAGGAACCCCACTCCCGTTCCAGGGATGTCCCCACCATGTAGTAGAAGTAGAGGACAAAAACGGCAAAGAAGATGCTGGTGGTGGGCGGAATAAAGATATAGCTGATGAGCCGCCACACTTCGCCTTCCAGGATCAGGGCAGGGTTCAAGGCCAGGAGGGGAATGACGCTGCCGGTGTTGTCGATGAGGATGAGAAGGAAGATCACGGCATTGAGAAAGACAATATAATACATTAAATTTTTGATGGCCAGGCGGGAAAACCTTCGTTCCAGCTGATTGATCCACTTCATCGGTGAACCTCCTTGTCCGGGTCCTTAATAACCATCCCCTCTATCTTACCACATCGGAGGGGACATTTAAATCTATGATTTCTTCGGGTTTTGACCTCTGGAGCGCATAGATCGAAGAGTTTATGAGTAAAATACTCCATGAAAAGTTTTCAAGCCAGTTTTGGCAAAAAAATATGGGAGGTTTCAATCATTGAAAAGAGATTTCGAAGAGATTATCCAGCAAAGGAGGGGTGCGGAGTCCTTTGAAAAG
>PWVN01000193.1 GCA_003561835.1 Syntrophomonadaceae bacterium | reverse complement strand
GCCCCTCTCCGCCAGCCAGCTGGAGGCCCTCTCCACCTGTCCCTTCGGCTACTTTCTCCGCTACATCCTGGGGATTTTACCACCCAGGGAACCCGTCTATGACCCGGGGGCCTGGCTGGACCCCGCCTCCCGGGGCACCCTGCTCCACGCCATCTTCGAGGCCTTCTACAGGGAGATCCTGGCCAAAAAGGAGAAGCCCTCCTTCCAAAAACACCGGGACCTCCTCCTGAGGATCGCCGACGGCCTCATGGAGAGGGAGCGGGAAGCCTGCCCACCGCCCCACCCGGTGGTCTTCCAGCAGGAAAGGCAGGAGATGCTGGATTCCTGCCTGGTCTTTTTGAAGAGCGAGGAGGCCCTGGCGGGGAAATCCTCCCCCCGTTTCTTCGAGTTCTCCTTCGGCATGGGCGGCCGGGGGCGGCCGGGCGGGGGCGCTGTCAGGATAGAACTTCCCTCGGGGAAGCACTTCCGCCTCCGGGGCATTATCGACCGGGTGGACATGCTGGATGAGGCCCGGGCCCTGATCCTGGACTACAAGACGGGGAGCACCTATGTTTTTCATCCCTACAAGTACTACCGGGGCGGGCGGCAGCTCCAGCACACCCTTTATGCCGTTGCCCTGGAGGAGGTCTTCAGGGCCCGGGACCCGGACCGTCCTTTCCGGGTGGCCCAGGCGGGCTATTACTTCCCCACCCTGAAGGGGGAGGGCCAGCGCATCCTGCGGGACCAGCAGGACCGCTCCGATTTTTACGCCCTGCTGGAGCTTCTCCACGATATGCTGACCCGGGGCGCCTTCCCCCCGACGGATGACGGGAAAGACCCGGAAAACAGCGGCGACTGCCGCTACTGCGACTACCCCGGGGTCTGCCGGGGCCGCTTCTACGAGGAAGCCCTGGCCCGGATGCTGGCAGATCCGCGGGAGGAAGACCTGGAGCTCTTGAGGAGGTTGAGGACCTATGACTGAGAGGATCCCCCCCGACCACGAGGAGCGCAGGGCCATCGCCGAAGACCTGGACACCAACATCCTGGTGGAAGCCGGGGCCGGCTCCGGCAAAACGGCCAGCCTGGTGACGCGGATGGTGAACCTGATCGGGACAGGCCGCTGCAGCGTCCGGGAGATGGCCGCCATCACCTTCACCCGCAAGGCGGCGGCGGAGCTGAAGGAGCGGTTCCAGGTGGAGCTGGAGAAGGCCTGCCGCCGGGAAGAGGACCCCCGGGTATCGGAACGTCTGGCCCGGGCCCTGAAAGATCTGGACCAGGGCTACATCGGCACCATCCACGCCTTCTGCGCCAGGCTGCTGCGGGAGAGGCCCGTGGAGGCGGGCCTGGACCCGGGTTTTCAGGAGCTGGACGAACTGGAGGACCTGGCCCTCCTGGAGGAGGCCTGGCAGGGGTACCTGACGGAGGTAAAACTTCTCCGGCCCCACCTCCTGGACAACCTGAACCGGGTGGGCATCTCCCTGGAAAACCTGCGGGCCGGCTTCAACACCCTGGTCCACTACCCCGACCTGGACCTGGTCCATTCCCGGGTTAAGGAGCCGGACCTCAGGCCCGCCCTGAAATCCCTGGCAGTTCTCCTCAAGAAGGCAGGCCCCTTCCTTCCCGACCCGCCCCACGAGGAACGCTACGACGGGCTGCAGCAGCGCATCCTGCGGGCCGGGAGGCAGCTGCGCTTTTTCGACCTGACCCGGGGGGCTGCTCTGGCCGGCCTCCTCGCCCCCTTTGACCGGGCCAGCCACCGCATTACCCAGAAACTCTGGCTGGACAAATCCACGGCCAAGGAACTGAAGGAGGACTTCGACGCCCTGGGCCGGGATGTGGTGGCCCCGGCCCTGGACCGGTGGCGGGAATACTGCCACTACCACGTCATGGAGTTCCTGCTGCCGGGCATCGACGGTTACCACCGGGCCAAGGAGCGGGCCTCCCGCCTGAACTACCAGGACCTCCTGGTGAAGGCGGGCCGCCTCCTGCGGGATTACCCGGAGGTCAGGCGCTACTTTCAGGAACGCTACCCCCGCCTCCTGGTGGACGAGTTCCAGGACACGGACCCCCTCCAGTCCCAGGTCATGTTTTTCCTGACGGGAGGGGACCATGAGGAAGGGGACTGGCTCCGGCTTCTCCCCCGCCCCGGCTCCCTCTTCGTGGTGGGGGACCCCAAACAGTCCATCTACCGTTTCCGCCGGGCCGACATGGATACCTACAACCTGGTGAAGGAGAAAATGGCGGCGGGGGGAGGCCGAATCCTCAACCTCCGGGCCAATTTCCGCTCCCTGAACACCTTGGGGGAATACTGCAACACCGTCTTTGCCGGCCTGCTGGCCGGGGGCAGGGACCAGTACCAGGCAGCCTACAGCCCCATGGAATCCCAGCGGCCCGACCCCGCCCGGGGGGAATACGGCGTCAGGGTCCTGGACATCCCCGGGGACTTTGCCAAAAAGGAGGAAATCATCCGGGAGGATGCCCGCCGCATCGCCCGCTGCATCTCCGGGGCCCTCCGGGGGAGGTTGGAGATGGGCCCCGCCCGGGAGGAAAGGGGGGATGGGGAGGAGGCAGGGTCCAGGCCCCGCCCCCGGGATTTCATGATCCTCCTCCGCTACAAGGATTCCATGGAGGTCTATGCCCGGGCCCTGGAGGAAGAAGGCATCCCCGTAACCATGACGGGTGGCGGTTCTCTGCAGGGCAGCATGGAGATCGAGGAATTCCTCCAGGTGGTCAGGGCCGTGGCCGACCCGGGCAACCCCGTCCACCTGGCTGCCGCCCTGCGGGGCATCTTCTTCGGCATCAGCGACGACTGCCTGTACCGCTTCAAAGGGGGGGGAGGCGCCTTCGATTTTTTAAGCCCCCTGCCCCCGGGCCTGGACCGGGAAACAGAGGAGGCCTTTGCCGCCGCCTATTCCCGCCTGGGGAACTACTACCGGGAGAGCAGGTCCTTCCTCCCCGCCGTGGCCCTGGAAAAGATGGCCGCGGACCTGGGCCTTTTGCCCCTGGCCCTCTCCGGGCCCCTGGGCAGCAGCCGGGGAGGGGCCGTCCTCCAGCTCCTGGAGCACCTGCGCCGGGCCGAAGCCCGGGGGGTGACCACCTTTGCCGGCCTGGCCGGCTTCCTGGAAAACCTGAAGGGGGCGGGCCTGGAAGAGGAACTCAGCCTGGACCCGGAAGAGGAGAAGGCGGTCCGCCTCATGAACCTGCACAAGGCCAAGGGCCTGGAGGCGCCGGTGGTCTTCCTGGCTCATCCCTGCAAGCATGTCCGCTTCACCCCGGACCTCCATGTCAGCCGGACGGGCAGCGCCCCCGGCGCCTACTACGCCTTCCGCGATGCCTGGTCCGGGAAGGTCATCGCCCAACCCCTGGAGTGGGCCAGGCACCGGACGGAGGAGGAGAGGTACCAGGCCGCCGAGGAGGCCCGGCTTCTGTACGTGGCCGCCACCCGGGCCCGGAACCTTCTCGTCATCAGCCGGAGCCGGAAGGACAACAGCATGGGCAAAAACCCCTGGAAGCCCCTCCTGGAGGGCCTGGGAGGGGGCCAAAGCCTGCAGGCCCCCGAGGAGGCCCCGGCGGAGGCCGGGGCAGGCCCGCCCCCTGGCTGCGAAGAGGCCCATAAGGAGGCCCTCCGGGCCAGGGAAAGCTTTTCATCCTGGACAGAACCCCTGTCTGCTCCCACATACCGGAGGGTCAGCCCTGCCGCCGCCTCCTACCCGGAGGGGGAGGAGGAGACCGGGGCGGGCCCGGAGAGCGGGGCGGGTACCCCGCAACCCGGCACTGCCGGCAGCGGTGCCGCCTGGGGCAGCGTCATCCACCGGGTCCTGGAGGCCAGGGTCAGGGGGGAAGGGGACCTGGAGGCCCTGACGGAGGCAGTTCTTAAGGAGTACGGATTCCCTCCGGACAGGAAGGGGGAGGTGGAGGCCTTTCTGGAAAAACTGCAGGATTCCCCCCTGTGGCAGAGGGTGGAAAGGGCGGAGTTCAAGATGACGGAAGTCCCCTTTACCTACCAGCCGGGCAAAGGCGACGGGGCCGCCCGCCTCCTCCAGGAAGAAGGCCCGCCGGGCCTCCTCTCCGGAATCATCGACCTGGCCTTCCGGGAAGAGGAGGGCTGGGTCATCGTGGACTACAAGACGGATTGGGCGCCGGACGCCAGGGCCCTTAAGGTTCTGACGGAAAGGTACCGCAGGCAGGTGGCAGCCTACGCCGCTGCCTTCCAGGACCTGACGGGGGAGAGGGTCAAGGCGGCGGAGATCTTTTTCCTCCATGCCAACGAGAGCAGGCGGGTCTGGGGGTAAGGGGGAGGGGCAGACCCCGGGCCGTATTTTCCAAATCTTCCCCTTTTTTTCTCCAGGGCCTGCAGGGAAATCCCTTTCCCTGCAGAATATTTTTATTTGGGAATTATTTTAATATTACGAAAAGATGAAGGGGGAAGGGCAGTGCGGCGTTGGTTGAAAGTACTTCTGATTGTGGTTATCGTCCTGATTGGGATAGCAGGCGGGGGAGGGTACTTCCTGGCCCGCCGGAGCCTGCCGGACTACGGGACCCAGGTCCGGGGAGGGGTGGGGGAGGAAGTCACCATTTACCGGGATGAACGCGGCATCCCCCATATCTCCGCAGCCAGCCTGGAGGACCTTTTCTATGCCCAGGGCTACACCCAGGCCCAGGACCGCCTCTGGCAGATGGATCTGAGCCGCCGGGCCGTGGCGGGCCGGCTGTCGGAGATCTTCGGCGAGGGGTTCGTGGAAACGGATTTTTTCCTGCGGAGCCTCCTCATGCGCCACAGCGCCGCAGAGGGCCTGCCTTTCATGGACCCCCGGACCGTAGAACTCCTGGGACGCTATGCCGACGGGGTCAACGCCTTCATTGAGGACAACAGCGGCCGGCTGTCCCCGGAGTTCCTTCTCCTGGGCTACACGCCGGAAGCGTGGACGGTGGTGGATTCTTTGAGCATCGGCAAGTACATGGCCTGGGACCTGGGGGGGAACCTGGACACGGAACTCCTCCTGGCCGCCCTCCTGGAGGCCCTGCCGGAGGAGAAGGCCCTGGAGCTCTTCCCCTATTATCCCCCGGAGGGCCTGACCATCACCCGTGCCAAGACCGGCGAAATTCCCGAAAAACTGGCCGCCGGGGGTTACCTGGGCCTCCTTAAGAGGGTCAACAGCGTGCGAGTGGGCATCCCGGGGCAGGAACTGGGGAGCAACAACTGGGTGGTGGACGGCAGCATGACCGCCTCGGGAAGCCCCCTCCTGGCCAACGACATGCACCTGGGCATGGGGGTCCCCTCCATCTGGTACCAGACCCGCCTGGAGATCCCGGGGGAGCTCACCCTGAGCGGGGTCATGTTCCCCGGTATCCCGGGGATCATCGTGGGGACCAACGGCCATGTGGCCTGGGGGGTAACCAACGTGGGGCCCGACGTCCAGGACCTGTACCGGGAGCGGCAGCACCCGGACAACCCCTACCTCTTCGAATATGACGGCCTCTGGGAAGAGGCCCGGGTCCTGGAGGAAGAGATCTTCGTCAAGGGCCGGGAGGAGCCCGTTCGCCGGGAGATCCTCATCACCCGCAACGGCCCCATCATCTCCGGGGCCCACATGGCCCTGGGAGAACTGGAGGAGATTCCCGGAGTGGCGGAACCCTTAAGCCTCCGCTGGACGGCCCACGACGTCACAAAGGAGATCGATGCCGTCCTGAGGTTCATGACGGCCCGAAACTGGCGGGAGTTCAGCGCCGCTCTGGAGGATTTCCATGTGCCGGCCCAGAACTTCGTCTTCGCCGACCTGGAGGGGAACATCGCCTACCGGGCCAACGGCCGCATCCCCGTCCGCCGGCAGGGGGAAGGGCTCCTGCCCGCCCCCGGCTGGGACCCGGAATACCAGTGGCAGGGCTTCATCCCCTATGAGAACCTGCCCGCCCTCTACAACCCGGAGGAGGGGCTCATCGTGACGGCCAACCATAAGGTGGTCCCCGACAGCTATCCCTACCATATCTCCCACCAGTGGGCCCCGCCCTACCGGGCCGGGGCCATCCGGGAGGCCCTGGCGGGCAGGGAAGGCCTGACGGTTCAGGATATGCAGGACATCCAGTTCAGCGTGGCCAACACCCAGGCCCGCATCCTGATGCCCGTCATCGAGGAGGCCCTCTCTCAAGCTTCTCTCCAGGGCAGGGAAGCGGAGGCCCGGGAGATCCTCCTCGCCTGGGGGGAAGACCCCAAAGACGAGGCGGATTCCCCGGGGGCCGCCCTCTACCACACCTTGTATATTAAAGCCCTGGAGGTGACCTTCCTGGAGGCCATGGGGGAAGAGCTCTTCAACCAGTTCGCCCGGGGCCCGGTGGTCAGCCCCTTCGACCGGATGCTCCTGGAGGGCTCCATCTGGTTTGACGAGTACCCCGGCGGCCGCTCCGCCGTCCTGCAGGAAGCCTTCCGTCGGGCCGTGGCCG
>PWVN01000104.1 GCA_003561835.1 Syntrophomonadaceae bacterium | reverse complement strand
TATATCAATGCCCTGAACACCTTCTTCCAGAATATCTTTGTGGAAGAGGCGCTGGAGGAGGTGGAAAATCTCCATGTGGTGGCTCCGGGAGAGAATCTGATCCGGATTGCCCGGGCCTACGGCATGGATGTGGAGGTCCTGGCGGCCTTTAACGAGATTTCAGACCCCAACCTAATCCAGGTGGGCCAGGAGCTCAAGGTGCAGCTGCCGGCGGAAATCACCCACACCCTGAAGCGGGGGGAGACTCTGGCTTTCCTGGCTCAGGTCTACGGGGTGGATCTTTCGGTTATCCTGGAAGCCAACAACATACATGACCCCTATGCCCTGCCGGTGGGGATGGAAATCATCATTACCCATCCCACCCGTATTCCCCTTCCGGAACCGCGGGTAACCCTGGCCTCCCGTTCCAGCACATCGGGGCGGATTTCTTCGGCCCCGGCCATGTCCTGGCCGGTGCAGGGGACCATAACCTCCCGTTTCGGAGTTTTGCGGTCCACGGGCTACCACCTGGGCCTGGATATAGCCGCGCCGACAGGCACGCCCATCAAGGCGGCGGCAGGGGGAACCGTGACCCGGTCCGAACGCCTGGGCTCTTACGGGCTCATGGTCATCGTCGACCACGGCGGCGGGTGGTCCACCCTCTATGCCCATGCCTCCAGGCTGCTGGTCAGCCCGGGCCAGAGGGTATCCCGGGGGGAGACCATTGCCCAGGTGGGGGCAACGGGGAATACGACGGGCCCCCATGTCCACTTCGAGGTCATCTATAACGGGAAGAAACTCAACCCGGAAACCTACCTGCCCCGCAGGTAGCAAAGGCCAAAAAACCCTTGCATCTGCCTCTTTCCTGTGTTATCATTAACATTGCGAATTTTTTAGAGAAAGAGGTGTGGTAAGCATTGAAAGAGAAAATTCACCCCAAATATATGAAGACCACAGTCACCTGTGCGTGCGGGGAATCCTTTGAAACCGGCTCTACCAGGGAAAACCTGCGGGTGGAAATCTGCTCCAAATGTCACCCCTTCTTCACGGGCAAGCAGAAGTTTGTGGACAGCGGGGGACGGGTCGAGCGGTTCAAAAGAAAGTACGGCAGGTAAACAGAGCGCGGGCTCTGTTTTTTTTCTTGCGGGGAGTTGGAAGATGAAAAGGGGAGATTCTGGATGCTGGATAGACTGCAGAGCATGGAAGACCGCTACCTGGAACTGGAGAGCCTTATCTCCGACCCCGATGTGATCGGCCGTATGGAGGAATGGCGGAAATATGCCAAGGAGCACGCCCGCCTGCGGGAAACGGTGGAGGCCTTTCGCTCCTTTAAAAATATAGAAAACGAGATCCGGGATGCAAAAGAAATTCTCTCCGAAGGGGTGGACGGGGAAATGTCCCGCTATCTGAAGGATGAGATTGCTTCCTTGACAGCCAAAAAGGAAAGCCTGCTGGAAGAATTCCAGGTACTGCTCCTGCCCAGCGACCCCCATGATGAGAAAAACGTCATCATGGAAATCCGCAGCGGTGCCGGCGGTGAGGAAGCGGCCCTTTTTGCCGGGGTCCTTTTCCGCATGTACTCCCGCTATGCCGAGCGTCAGGGGTGGAAGACGGAAATTCTCTCGGAGCACGCCACGGATATCGGCGGTTTCAAGGAAGTCATTTTCGTCATCGAGGGAACCAAGGCCTACAGCAAGCTGAAGTTCGAAAGCGGTGTTCACCGGGTGCAGCGCATCCCCACCACCGAATCGGGGGGCCGCATCCATACTTCCACCGCCACTGTGGCCGTCCTGCCCGAAGCGGAAGATGTGGACGTGGAGATCAACCCCCAGGAGCTGCGGGTGGACACCTTCTGCTCCACCGGCCCCGGCGGGCAGAGTGTCAACACCACCCAGTCCGCCGTCCGCATCACTCACATCCCCACGGGCCTGGTGGTTTCCTGCCAGGACGAGAAGTCCCAGCTCAAGAACAAGGATAAAGCCTTAAGGGTTCTGCGCTCCAGGCTCCTGGACCTGGCCGTCCAGGAGCAGGAGACGGAACTTGCCCAGAACCGCAGGAACCAGGTGGGCACCGGGGACCGTTCCGAGCGTATCCGCACCTACAACTATCCCCAGGGAAGGGTGACAGACCACCGGGTGGGCCTGACCCTCCACAAGCTGGACATGATTCTGGACGGCGACCTGGAAGAAATCATCACCACCCTGGTGACCCACGAGCAGGCAGAACTGCTGAAAAAGGTGGATTAATTGCCCATGTCTGTGACCATAAAGGAAGCCCTCGGGAGGGCTTCCTCTTTGCTTGCCGGCTCTACTTTGACCCCCTACCTGGACGCCCGGGTCCTTCTGGGCCGCCTCCTCCAGAGGAACTCCGCCTACCTTTACGCCCACAACGAGGAAACCATACCCCCCCGGGAAGCGGAGGCCTTCTTTTTTCAGATCCACCGGCGCCGTCAGGGGGAACCCGTGGCCTACATCACCGGGGAGAAGGAGTTCATGGGGCTGACCTTCCGGGTGACCCCTGCGGTCCTCATCCCCCGGCCCGAGACGGAAGTCCTGGTGGAGGCCGCCCTGCAGGCTGTTAGGAAAAAAGCCTTCTCCCCCGGCTCCCTGGAGGTGCTGGACATCGGCACCGGCAGCGGTGCCATCGCCTTGACCCTGGCCTATTACCTGGCCCCGGCCCGGGTTACGGCCCTGGATGCCTCCGCCGGTGCCCTGGAAGTGGCCAGGGAAAACGCCCGGCGGCTGGGGCTGCTGTCCCGGGTCCGCTTTCTGCAGGCGGATCTCTTCCCCCCCCTGCCCCCGTCCCGCCCCTTCCAGCTGATCATCAGCAACCCCCCCTATATTCCCTCGGGAGATCTGGACCGGCTGCCCCTGTCCGTCCGGGCCTATGAGCCCCGGGAAGCCCTGGATGGCGGCAGGGACGGCCTGGACTACTACCGCCGCCTTTTGCCTCCGCCCCCGGGCCTTCTGGCCCCCGGAGGCACCCTGGCCCTGGAGGTGGGGGCCGGGCAGGCTGCCGAAGTTCTCTCCCTCTGCCCCTACCCGGGCCGGACGGTGCGGGACTATGCCGGCATGGACCGGGTTCTTCTCTTCACCGCCCCGGGTTCAGCTGAGGCCCCGGCCCGTTGAGGCGATGGTCAATTTGCCGTGCTTGACCCCTTTGATGCTGATGAGCTTCTCGGCGACTTTTTTTGCTTCTGAGGCCCGGCCCTTGATAATCAGGACTTCCAGGCAGTTGTGGTGGTCCAGGTGGACATGGGTGCTGGTCAGGATCAAATCATGGTACTCATGCTGCTGCTCCAGCAGCAGGTGGGAAAGGCCCTTGATGTGATGGTCATAGACCAGGGTGATGGTTCCCGTCACCTCTTCCTCTCCCGATTCCCACTCTTCCTCCACCAGCTCATCCCGGATCAGATCCCGGATGGCCTCGGAGCGGTTGCTGTATCCCTTGCGGGCGACAATGCCGTCGAATTTCTCCAGCAGGTCCTCAGGCATGGAAATCCCGAAGCGGATGAGCTTTGTCATGAAAATCCCTCCTGCGCAACAGATTCTTCTCATTTTTTCTTCATTTCCCCCCAAAACCCTCTATGCCGGCGGCATTTTGTGAGAAATATGCATATTTTTCCTTCTCCCATGTTTAAGGTCCCTTGATTCTGCCAATAATACGGGCAAAGGGAATTATTGGAGGGAGAAGGAGATGTATCCCAAAAAGGTCGTAATTAGCGGTGTCAACACCTACAAGCTGCCGGTCCTCGGTAAAAAAGAGATGGCGCGCCTCTTTGCCCGGCTCCATTTTGGGGAGGAAGGAGCCAGGAATGAGTTGATTCAAGGGAATCTCCGCCTGGTCCTCAGCGTTCTCCAGCGCTTTACCAACCGCGGGGAGTACATGGATGACCTCTTCCAGGTGGGCTGCATCGGCCTCATGAAGGCGGTGGATAATTTTGACCCCCGCCAGGAAGTCCATTTTTCCACCTATGCCGTTCCCATGATCATCGGGGAAATCAAGCGGTACCTGCGGGACAACAATTCCCTTAGGGTCAGCCGGTCCCTGAAGCTGCTGACCCAGAAGGCCCAGAGGCTGCGGGAAAAGTTTGTGCAGGAGTACCACCGGGAACCCCGGGTGGAGGAGCTGGCTGTTGAACTGGGCGTCCTCCCGGAAGATGTGGCCTTTATCTTCAACGCCGGCAGTGACCCCATCTCCCTGTATGATACCGTCTTCAACGACTCCACGGACCCGGTGTATATCATGGACGTTATTGCCGACGACAGCAACGACGGGGAAAAGTGGATCGAGGATATCTCCCTGCGGGAAGCCCTGGATAAGCTGAAGGAGCGGGACCGGCGCATCCTGGAGGGCCGCTTTCTGGAAGGCATGACCCAGACGGAAATTGCCGACGAGCTGGACATCTCCCAGGCCCAGGTTTCCCGGGTGGAGAAATCTGCCCTCATCAAGATCCGGGAGCACCTGAGACGGGAAGGCCTGACGGGGGAGGAGCGGAAAAATGCCTGAAAAGAAGAAAAGCAGGCCCAGGCTCTTGCAAAGGTTCCTTCTGCTGCTGCTGGCGGCTGCTCTCGTCTTTGTCTTTCTCTTTTCCGGCCCGGTCAACCTCCCGGTGCCTGCTGCCCCGGAACCCCCGGGGATCCAGGTGGCTCCTGCCGTCATCCGCTTTCACATCCTGGCCCACAGCGACGACCCGGAGGACCAGGCGGTGAAGAACCGGGTCCGGGACCAGGTCCTGGAGCTGCTGGCCCCCTCCCTGGGTGCCGCCGCATCCCTGGAGGATGTCCACGCCCTGCTGAACCGGGAGATGGAACGGCTGCGGGAGGCGCTGGTAAAGCTCCTTGAACTTTGGGGCGTGGACCAGGAGGTCACCCTCCGCTTTCAGGAGCAGGAGTTCCCCACCCGGGCCTACGCCGGCCAGGTGTACCCGGCCGGCACCTACCAGACCTTCACGGTGGTCCTGGGGGAAGGGCAGGGGGAGAACTGGTGGTGCGTCATGTTCCCGCCCCTGTGCCTGACGGAGTTGGCCCTGATCCCGGAGCGGGAAGCCCCGGAGGCCTCTCCTGCTGCCGCAGGGGAAAATTCCGGGGAAGGCCAACCTTTTGAGGGGGGCGAAGGCCCGGTGCTGCGGCTCAAGATCTGGGCCTGGATTCGAGGGTTTTTGAGCTTTTTGAAGAAGTAATAGAATTTTCAAAAAAAATTGTGCACTTTTGCGCAGGATATGTTATAATGTTTCTACAAGGAGGCATTTCTCCTAACCCATCTCTTTTATAGGCCGTCTGCATGCAGGCGGTCCTTTTCAATTTTTATTGAAAAGGGCGGGGCTATCCTATATAATATCTGTGAGTATGCCAAAATTGCGGTGGAAGCCGGAGGGCTGACATGTTCTATAATATCTTTATCGGTCTTATCGGAGGTTTGGGGTTATTCCTCTTCGGCATGCAGACGATGGCTTCGGGCATGCAGAAAGCGGCGGGGGACAAGCTCAGGCGTATCCTGGAGATCCTGACCTCCAACCCCTATATCGCCACCGTGACGGGTATTATCGTGACCATCCTGGTGCAGAGCAGCAGCACCACCACCATCATGGTGGTGGGTTTTGCCAACGCCGGTCTCATGAACCTGACCCAGGCGGTGGGGACCATCCTGGGGGCCAACATCGGGACCACCATCACGGCCCAGATGATCTCCTTTAAAGTGGGCATCCTGATCTACCCGGCCATCGGCCTGGGCGCCTTCCTGAATTTCTTCGGCATGAACCGCTTCTTCAAGCATATCGGCCAGGGGGTCCTGGGCTTCGGCCTCCTCTTCCTGGGCATGAGCATCATGGCCGATGCCATGTCTCCCCTGCGGGAATTCCCACCCTTTCTCAACATGCTGGCTTCCTTTGGGCGTATTCCCCTTTTGGGAATTTTGGCCGGGGCCCTGTTCACCGCCGCCGTCCAGAGCAGCAGCGCCGCCAGCGGTGTTATCATCGCCCTCACCCTGCGGGGCCTGGTGGACACTCCTTCCGCCATCGCCCTGATCCTGGGCACCAATGTGGGGACCTGCATCTCCGCCATCCTGGCCAGCATCGGCACCTCCCTGTCGGCCCGGCGGGCTGCCCTGGCCCATGTTCTTTTCAATGTCTTCGGGGTCGTGCTGGTCCTTGTCTTCTTCAACCCCTTCCTGGATTTGATCCAGCATACCGGCACCACCATCACCCGGCAGGTGGCCAATGCCCACACCATCTTCAATGTCCTCAACACGTTGATCATGTTCCCCTTTCTGAGCCTTTTCGTCCGCCTGATTACCCGTTTGATCCCCGGGGAAGAATTGATGGTGGAATCCGGGACCCGCTACCTGGACCGGCGCATGCTGAAAACCCCTTCCGTGGCCATCGGCAGCGCCCGCCAGGAGATCCTGCGGATGGGGGCCCTGGCCCGGGAACAGCTGGGGGATTCCGTCAACATCTTTTTGAACAACGAGCGGAAGCTCATCCG
>PWVN01000134.1 GCA_003561835.1 Syntrophomonadaceae bacterium | reverse complement strand
CCAAAAAAACTGTCAAGCCTGGCCCCGGAAAGCATATACTGTAATAGCCGGACTATTTCGGGGTGATGGCGTGATCAAGGTTTCGGACCTGAAAAACCTGGAAGTCATCAACGTGGTGGATGGCCGCCGCCTGGGGGTCATTTGCGACCTGGACATCGACCTGGAGGCGGGAGCCGTCCGGGCCATCGTGGTGCCCGGGACCAGCAAGGTCTTCGGCCTCTTCGGGGGGGACCGGGACTATGTGATCCCCTGGGAGAACATCATCAAGATCGGTACGGACACCATCCTGGTGGAATTGAAGGGGCTGCCCTACCAGCGCGACTGAGGATTGGAGAAATTTTCCGTTTGGAGAAGCTAGAGGACGCTACAGCCAGCCCGCGGCGAATGGCTGCTTTTTTTTTGGCCTTTTGAACCTGGCAACCACAAGATATTGTAGTGTATAATATAGTCCTTACACAAAATATTGAGGAAGAAGGGGGTGAAGGGGGTGAAGTGCCCCTACTGCGGCGAGGCCGAAAGCCGGGTCCTGGATTCCAGGACGACCCACGAGGGGGCCGCCATCCGGCGGCGGCGGGAGTGTTCCACCTGCAGCAAACGGTTCACCACCTACGAGATGGTGGAGGAAATGCCCCTGACTGTCATCAAGAAGGATGGCCGGCGGGAGATCTTCAACGGTCAGAAGATCCTCAAGGGCCTGGTCCGGGCCGGGGAGAAGCGCCAAATCCCCCTGGAGGCCTTCGAAGAACTGGTGGCGGAGACGGAGAGGGAACTGCGCAGCTCCCTGGATTCGGAGATCACCTCCGAGAGGATCGGCAGCATCATCATCGGGAAGCTCCGCAAGATCGACGAGGTGGCCTACGTGCGCTTTGCCTCCGTTTACCGCCACTTCCAGGATATCGATTCTTTTCGGGACGAACTGGAGAAAATGACCCGGGACAAAGAGGAGGAGTAGACGTGGAGAAGGAAGGGAAGAAGACGGGGAAATTCGCCGAGATCCGCAAGCGGGACGGCAGGGTGGTCCCCTACGACGGCGAGAAGATCACCGAGGCCATCTACATGGCGGCCCGGGCCGTGGGGGGGCGGGACCGCTCCCTGGCGGAGAATTTGACCCTCCAGGTGGAGGAATACCTGCTCAAGCAGGGCTTCAACGGGGTGGTCCCCGCCGTGGAGGATGTCCAGGACGCGGTGGAGAAGGTCTTGATCGAGAACGGCCACGCCCGGACGGCCAAGGCCTTCATCCTCTACCGGGCCCGGCGCACCCGGATCCGGGAGGGGAAATCGGAGCTGATGGATGCCGTCAAGGACATCCTGGTGGAGACCAGCCGGGAGAACGCCAACATCAGCAACTCCCCCTCGGCGAAGATGCTGCAGATCGCCATGGCGGCCAGCAAGAAGTATTACCTGACCAACCTGCTGCCCGATGAATATGCCCAGGCCCACCTGCGGGGGGATTTTCACATCCACGACCTGGACTATTACGGCAAAACCCTGAACTGCCTGCAGATCGACCTGACCCGGCTGCTGCTGGAGGGCTTCAACACCGGGTACGGCTTTATCCGCCCCCCCAAACGGGTGTCCTCCGCCGCGGCCCAGGCGGCCATCATCCTGCAGAGCAACCAGAACGATATGTTCGGGGGCCAGAGCTTCCCCCATTTCGACCGCTCCCTGGGGGAAGTCCTGCAAAACATGGCCCGGGAACCGGAAGAAGATCAGGTTTTCCAGGCCATGGAGGGCCTCATCTACAACCTGAACAGCATGCACTCCCGGGCCGGCGCTCAGGTGACCTTTTCTTCCCTGAACCTGGGGACCGACACTTCCCCCCAGGGCCGCATGGTGACCCGGGCCGTCCTGCAGGCCTTCAACCGGGGCCTGGGCCGGGGGGAGAGCCCCATCTTCCCCAACCTGGTCTTCCGGGTTCAGGAGGGGGTCAACCTGAAGAGCGGTGACCCCAACCACGACCTCTTCCAGGAAGCCCTCCAGGTGGCTTCCCGCCGCCTGAACCCCACCTTCAGTTTTATGGACTCCTCCTTCAACGAACCCTACGGGGACGAGGTCTCCTACATGGGGTGCAGGACCCGTACCATCGGCAACCGCCACGGGGAGGAAATCTCCGCCGGCCGGGGGAACATCGCCCCCGTCTCCCTGAACCTGCCCCGGGTGGCCCTCAAGGCCCGGGCGGAAAACCTCTTCTTCGTGGAGCTGGACAGGCTGCTGCGCCAGGGGGTCAACCAGCTCCTGCACCGCTTTGAAGTTTTGAGCAACCTGAAGGTCCGGGACCTGCCCTTCCTCATGGGGCAGGGGCTCTACATGGGCTCCGGGGCCCTGAAGCCGGAGGATTCCATCCGGGATGCCATGAAGCACGGCACCCTGGCCCTGGGCTTTATCGGCCTGGCCGAGGCCCTCATGGCCCTGACGGGCAGGCACCACGGGGAAGATTCCGGCGCCCTGGACCTGGGCCTTAAAATTGTGGAGCACATGCGCAAGCGGGCGGACCAGTTTTCCGGGGAATACGACCTGAATATCGTCCTCTACGGGACGCCGGCGGAGGGGCTTTCGGGCCGCTTCATCTCCCAGGACCAGGAGATTTTCGGCCGCATCCCGGGGGTTACGGACAAGGACTTTTACACCAATTCCTTCCATGTCCCCGTCAATTATGCCATGCCCCTCTTCGAGAAGATCGCCATCGAGGGCAAATTTCACCGGCTGTGCAACGCCGGCCACATCTCCTACGTGGAGCTGCCTTCCCCGCCCCTTAAGAACCCGGAGGCGGTGGAAAAAATAATCCGCCACATGGCCGCTTCCGATGTGGGGTATGGAGGGATTAACTACCCCGTTGACGAATGTTGTACATGCGGCCACTCGGGCATCCTGGAAGAGGCCTGCCCCGGGTGCGGCGGCCGGGACATCCGGCAGATCCGCAGGATTACCGGGTACCTGTCCACGGTGGACCGCTTCAATGCCGCCAAGATGGCGGAGCTCAAATCCCGGCGGCCCCACTGGTTTTAGGGGGGCGTGAAGATGAAAGGGGTAAGACTGGCGGGCATCGCCCGGGACAGCGTTACCGACGGGCCCGGCCTGCGGTTGGTTCTCTTCACCCAGGGCTGCGACCACCGCTGCCCCGGGTGCCACAACCCCGCCACCTGGGATTTTGCCGGGGGGACCCTCTACAGCCTCCCGGAACTGTACGCCCTGGTGAAGCGGTACGGGTACGTGGACGGGGTCACCTTTTCCGGGGGGGAGCCCTTTTACCAGGCGGCGCCCCTGGCAGCCCTGGGCAGGAAAATCAAAAAAGAGGGATATACTATAGTCACCTATACCGGCTATTTCTTCGAGGAGATCCTCCAGAGGTCCGGGGGGGAGAGGGCCTTTGGGGACCTGCTGCGGGTAACGGACCTGCTGATTGACGGCCCCTTCCTGCAGGAGGCGAAGGAGGCCTCGCTGGCCTTTAGGGGTTCCGCCAATCAGCGCCTGATCGATGTTCCCGGGTCCCTGAAGGCGGGCCGGGCCACCCTCTTGCAAAGGATGATTTGATGGACTGGTACCTGGATACCCGCAGGGGGTTTCGGACCCTGCATTTTCCGGACCTTAAGGTCCCCGGCACCGGCCACGGCTTCACCTCCCGGCAGGGGCCCGGGGAGAGCAGCGGGGAGGCCTTTGCCTTCCTGAACATGGGGCTTCGCACGGGGGAGGACCCGGAACTGGTAAAAAAGAACCACCGCCTCTTCCTGGAAGGGGTGGGCCTTCAGGGTTACCCCCTGGTTACAGGGGAGCAGGTCCACGGTTCCCTGGTGGTGGAGGCGGGCCCGGGCCGGGGGTTTCGGGTGATCCCCGGCGCCGACGGCCTGGTGACGGACCGGCAAGGCCTGGTTTTAAACCTCTTTGCCGCCGACTGCGCCCTCCTCTTCCTGGTGGACCGGCAGGCCCGGGCCGTGGGGCTGGCCCACGCCGGCTGGCGGGGCGCCGTGGCGGGGATTGGCCCGCGGGCGGTGCAGCTGCTGCAGGAGAAGTACGGCATCCGGCCGGGAGATCTGCTGGCGGGCATCTCCCCCTGCATCGGGCCCTGCTGCTTCCAGGTCCGGGAGGACGTGGTCCGGGCCCTTAAGGAGCAGGGCCTGCCCCGGGAGGGGCTCCTTACGCCCTCTCCCGCCGGGGACAGCTGGCTCCTGGATTTGCAGGCCTTGAACCGCCTGCAGCTCTCCCGGGCGGGGGTCCCGGCAGAAGGAATTTTTGCCGCCTCCCTGTGCACCGCCTGCCGGCAGGACCTGTTTTACTCCTACCGCCGGGACGGGGGGATCACGGGGCGGATGATGGGGTATGTCTACCTGGAGAGGGAGGGCCGGTAACCATGGCGGAAAAAGGGCTGCCCGCCGGACGGGAAAGGCGGGAGAGGGGCAACCGAGAGGGGAAGCTGCTGAAAGTACTGGGGATACTGGTGATTTTTCTGGCCTTGCAGTTCCTCTGGAGCTTTTCCGGGCCCTATGTTTTCTCCCTCCTCCGCCGGACCCAGGTGGTGGAACGGAGCTATTTCGACCACCATATCCCCGTCCGGGGCCTCCTGGGTTTTCACGAGACGGTGGCCACCAGCAGCCAGGGGGGCAGGATCACCTGGCTTAAGGAGGAGGGCCGCCGGGTGGCGGTGGGGGAAGAGGTGGCCCGGGTGGACCTGCCCCAGGGGGGGCAAGTGACCCTGACGGCCCCGGCGGCGGGGATCTTCTCCCCCCACATCGACGGGCTGGAGGGGTTGGTCTACCCCCGCCAGGGCTGGGTGCCGGAGAGGGAAGTCTTCGCCTCCCTGGAACCGGCGGCCCAGGGTTTCCCCCCGGGGGGGGAAGTCCCCCCGGGAAGCCCCGTGTTTAAAATCATCGACAACTTCACCTGGTACTTCACCCTGGTCCTTCCAAGGGAGGAGGCGGCCTTCCTCCCGGAGAGCCCCCGCCTGCTTCTGGATTTTGCCTTCACCGGGGAGCCCCTTCCCGTGGAGAACCGGGAGAGCCACGACCTGGGAGAGGGGCATCTTTTCATCGTCCTCTCCCTTTCCCGGGATGCGGGGGATTTTTACCGCCGCCGCTGGGAGGAGGCCCGCCTCATCTATCACCGGGAGGCCTGCACCACCCTGCCTGCCGGGGCCCTTTTGAACAGGGAGGGGGTACCGGGGGTGTACCGCCTGGCCCGCAATGCCATCACCTTTGTGGAGGTGGAGGTCCTGGGGCCGGGGGACGGGGGGGAGGGCCTGGCGGTGCTGGGCCTGGAGCCGGGCTGGGATATCGTCACCAACCCCCGCTTTTTTCGGGAAGGCCAGCGTTTTTAGGGATTTGCCCTTTACTCCGCTGCCGGAAGAGGATAAAATAACCAGAGGAGGGATGGGGATGGGAATCCCCGAGAGGATCCAGGAGGTCCGGGCCCGGGTGGCCCGGGCGGCCCTCAGGGCCGGGAGGGACCCGGAAGACATCCGGCTGGTGGCCGTCTCCAAAACCGCCGGCCCGGCGGAAATCCGCAGGGCTTACGCCCAGGGGCTCAGGCATTTTGGGGAAAACCGCCTTCAGGATGCCATGGAAAAGATTCCCCTTTGCCCCCCGGATATCACCTGGCATTTCATCGGCCACCTGCAGGCCAACAAGGCCAAGAGGGTGCTGGAGGGCTTCTCCCTCATCCATTCCCTGGACCGCTACCGGCTGGCGGAGAGGCTGAGCCGCCTGGCCGTGGAGGCGGGGAGGGAAGTTGCCGTCCTGGCCCAGGTCAACATCGCCGCCGAGGCCGGCAAACACGGGCTGCCCCCGGAAGAAACCCGGGGATTTATCCGGGACGTCTCCGCCCTGCCCGGCCTGCGGGTTATGGGCCTCATGGCCATGGCCCCCTACAGCCCGGACCCGGAGGACAGCAGGCCCCATTTCCGGGCCATGAGGGCCCTCTTCGATACCCTTACGGCTTCGGGGGCCCAAATGGAATACCTGTCCCTGGGCATGAGCGGCGACTTTGAGGTAGCGGTGGAAGAGGGGTCCAACATACTGCGAATCGGCAGCCTCATTTTCAGCCCGGAATAAACCATTGAGGAGGTTCGAGCTTTGGCCAAGATATGGGAAAGGATACTGCTGTACCTGGGGTTGGCGGAGGAAGAGGAGGAATACCCGGAGCAGGCGAAGGAGCGGCTGCCCCTGGGGGAGGAGGAACCGCCCCCGGTACCCCGCAAGGGCAAGGTGGTCAGCCTGCACGCCGGCAAGAACCAGCGGGTCATCATATTAAAACCCGAAGACTTCGGCGAGGCCAAAACCATCGCCGACCATATGCGGCACCGCCGGACGGTGGTGGTGAACCTGGAGCATGCCGGCCTGGAGGAAGCCAAGAGGCTCCTGGACTTTGTCAGCGGCACCGCCTATGCCCTGAACTGCAATGTGGTCAAAGTCAGCGAGAACATCTTTATCTTCTCCCCGGACAATGTCGAATTGACGGCAGAATTCAAGAAGGACATGGCGGAAAAGGGGATCTACTATCCCGAGGACGGGCAGGTTTAGCCCTGCCGGCCCCCAAAGGAGGCAGCAGCCTATGACCGCGTTACGGCTTATCGATTTTCTCTACCGCTTCTTTTATTACCTGATTCTGGCCAGGGTCATCCTGAGCTTTATTGCCCTGAACCCCTACGACACCGGCAGTTTTCTCGCCCAGGCCCGCAGGTTCGTTTTCCGGTTGACGGAACCCCTCCTGGCCCCCCTGCGCAGGGTCATCCCCCCGGTGCGGGCTGGGGCCGGCTATCTGGACCTTTCCCCCATCATCGCCCTGGTGGGGCTGTGGCTGGTGCGGGACCTCCTCCGGTGGCTCCTTATCTCCCTCATGATTTCGAGGTGATTGTGATCGGCGAGTTCAGCCAAGAGCAGGACAGGCTTGTGGCCTCCCGGGTCCTGGACAGGGCCCGGCAGGCCCTGAAACAGCAGAGACCCCTTCTCCCCCCCTTCCTGGACCCCCGCCAGCAGCGGCTGGCGGAGACGGCCCTGCGGGAGCTGGAGGAAGTTACCCATTACACCTTCGGGGGGTACCCGGGGGCGGAACGGGTGCGCCTGGCCCTCATGCCCCGCTATTTCAAAAAAGAGGAACCGGACATGGACCTGGCCTTTTTGCGGTTGCGGGGCGGGTTCAGTGAAGGGGAGGTGAGCCACCGGGATGTCCTGGGGGCCCTGCTGGCCCTGGGCCTGAAGCGGGAGCTTCTGGGGGATATCCTGGTGGCGGGCGGGGAGGCGGCGGTGGTGGCGGCAGGAGAGGCGGCCGCCTGCATCAGAAGCAGCCTCCGGCAGGTGGGCCCCTTCGAGGTGACGGTGGCGGAAATGGGCCCGGAAGAGTTCACCCCTCCCCCGGCCAGGACCAAAGAGATTCGGGGGACAGTGGCCTCCCTGCGGCTGGATGCCGTGGCCTCCCTGGGGTATTCCGTTTCCCGGACCCGGATCGCCGCCGTCATCAAGGCGGAGCAGGTGAAGGTGAACTGGCAGCCGGTCAAGAGCCCGGCGGCAGCGGTGAAGGAGGGGGACATCATCTCCATCGCCGGCCGGGGCCGGCTGGAGGTGGAAAGGGTGGGCCAGGTCAGCCGCAAGGGCCGCCTGCACCTGGTGGTAAAAAAATATTTATAGGTGAAGGGAAAAACAGTATATTGTCGAATATAATGGTAAAGTAACCATTCGGGGGGAATATTGATGTCTTTGACACCACTGGATATCCAGAGCAAGGAGTTCGGCAAGGGTTTTCGCGGCTACGTTCAGGAAGAAGTGAACGATTTTTTGGACCGGGTATCCAAGGAACTGGAGTCCCTCATCAAGGATAACATGGACTCCAAAACCGAGATCAGCAAACTGCAGGAGAAGTTGGGCCATTACAATAAAATCGAGGAAACCCTGCACAACGCCATCATCGTGGCCCAGGAAACGGCGGAGGAAGTCAAGAGGAATGCCAACAAGGAGGCGGAATTGATCCGCCGGGAAGCCGAAAAGGACGCATCCCGCACCATCGAGGATGCCCGCTACAAGGCCAGCCGCATCCTGTCGGAACATGACGAACTCTAAAAGCAGGCCCAGATCTTCAAGATGCGCTTCCGCTCCCTGATTGAAGCCCAGCTGTCCACCCTGGAGATGGAGAACTGGTTGCAGGAGGAGGAAGGGGTGGAGGAACGGGGGGCCTAGATTCCCCGAAAATTTGACTTTTTCCCTGAACGTGCTATAATAAATAAAATTGTCCCCAAAAACCATATATACAGGCGATGACCGGAAGAGTAAGCAGCAGCCGCGGCCACAGCGAACCGGGGAGGGTGGAAGCCCGGAGGTTCAGGCCTGCCGAATATCCTCCGCGAGCCCCTGTGAGAGATTCTTCGGGAAGCGTAGATACAGGCGCTGTCAGGCGTTACGGACCAAGGAGCGGCAGGGGGAACCCCTGCAAATAGGGTGGTACCACGGAATCATGCTTTCGTCCCTTTGGACGGGAGTTTTTTTATTGACCATACATGGAGGTGTTTACCCTTGGATTACAGCAAAACCCTGAACCTGCCCAGAACCGATTTCCCCATGCGGGCCAACCTCCCCACCCGGGAACCCGAGATCCTGGCCCGGTGGCAGGAGGATCACGTGGAGGAAAAAATCGCCGCCGCCCGGAAGGGCCGCAAGAAATTCGTCCTGCACGACGGCCCCCCCTATGCCAACGGCGATATCCACATGGGCCACGCCCTGAACAAGGTGTTAAAGGACGCGGTGGTCCGCCACAAGCGCATGCAGGGGTATGACTCCCCCTATGTCCCGGGGTGGGATACCCACGGCCTGCCCATCGAACACCAGATCATCAAGACGGAAAAGATCAACCGGCACCAGGTGGGGGACCTGGAGTTCCGCCGCCGCTGCCGGGAGTATGCCCTGCGGTACGTGGATATCCAGCGGGAACAGTTTATCCGTCTGGGGGTGGGGGGCGACTGGCAGAACCCCTACCTGACCCTGAAACCCGCCTTTGAGGCCAGGCAGGTGGAGGTCTTCGGGGAGATGGCCCGGAAGGGCTTCATCTACAAGGGGCTGAAGCCCGTTTACTGGTGTGCCGACTGCGAGACGGCCCTGGCGGAGGCGGAGATCGAGTACCACGACCACCGTTCCCCCTCCATCTATGTGAAGTTCCCCGTAAAGGACGACAGGGGAAAGCTGGGCTCCCCGGAGAATACCTTCTTCCTCATCTGGACCACCACCCCCTGGACCATCCCGGCCAACCAGGCCGTAGCCCTGCATCCCGACTTCACCTATGTCCTGGTGGAGGTGAAGGGGGAGAGGTACCTCTTTGCCGAAGGCCTCCTTAAGGAGGTCCTGAAGGCCGTCGGTGAAAAGGAATACAGGGTCCTCAAAAGGTTCAAGGGCCGGGAGCTGGAATACCTGACCTGCCGCCACCCCCTTTACGACCGGGAATCCCTGGTCATCCTGGGGGAGCATGTGACCCTGGAGCAGGGCACGGGCTGCGTCCATACGGCCCCGGGCCACGGCCATGAGGACTACGAGATCGGCCTGCGCTACGGCCTGCCCATCTTTGCCCCCCTGGACGGTAAGGGCATCTTCACCGAAGAAGCGGGCCCCTTTGCCGGGCTGGATACAGACCGGGGGAACAAGGCGGTGACCCGGGCCCTGGAGGAAGGGGGATACCTCTTGAACCTGAGCTTTTTAACCCACCAGTACCCCCACTGCTGGCGGTGCAGGGAACCCGTCCTGTACCGGGCCACGGAGCAGTGGTTTGCCTCGGTGGAGGGTTTTCGGGAGGAGGCCCTTAAGGCCATCCAGGAGGTGCGCTGGATCCCCTCCTGGGGGGAGGAGCGCATCCGGAACATGGTGGCGGACCGGGGGGACTGGTGCATCTCCAGGCAGCGGGTCTGGGGAGTGCCCATCCCCATCTTCTACTGCCAGAGCTGCCGGGAGCCGGTGGTGGACCAGGAGAGCATCGCCAGTGTGGCGGCCGTCTTCGAGAAAGAGGGTTCCGATGCCTGGTTTACCCGGGAAGCGGCGGATCTCCTGCCGGCGGGCTATACCTGCCCCTGCGGCGGCGGCGAGTTCCGGAAGGAGACGGATACCATGGATGTCTGGTTCGATTCGGGCTCCAGCCATGCCGCCGTCTGCGAGCAGCGAAAGGAGCTGACCTGGCCGGCGGATATGTACCTGGAGGGCAGCGACCAGTACCGGGGCTGGTTCCAGTCTTCCCTGCTGACTTCCGTGGCCACCCGGGGCCGGGCCCCCTACCGCAGCACCCTGACCCACGGCTGGGTGGTGGACGGGGAGGGGAAGAAGATGTCCAAATCCCAGGGCAACGTCATCGCCCCCGCGGAGATCATCAAGGACTACGGGGCCGACATCCTGCGCCTGTGGGTGTCTTCCGCCGACTTCAAATCCGATGTGCGGGTTTCCCCCCACATCCTGAAGCAGCTGGCGGAGGTGTACCGGAAGATCCGCAACACGGCCCGCTTCCTCCTGGGGAACTGCTTCGATTTCGACCCGGAGGACCCGGTGGCCTACGGGGACCTGGCGGAGATCGACCGCTATGCCCTGCACCGGCTGCAGGAACTGGTGAGGGACGTGACCCGGGCCTACGAATCCTACGAGTACCACCACCTCTTTCATGCCATCCACAATTTCTGCGTCGTGGACATGAGCAGCTTCTACCTGGACGTGCTGAAGGACCGGCTGTATGTGGGCGGCGCCTCCTCCCCGAAACGGCGGAGCGCCCAGACGGCCATGCATGAGATCCTCAAGACCCTGGCCCTGCTGGTGGCCCCCATCCTCTGCTTCACCGCCGAGGAGATCTGGCAGCACATGCCGGGCAAAAAGGAGGAATCGGTCCACCTGTGCCTGATGCCCGCCCTCCGGGAGGATTATCTGGACCCGGCCCTGGCTGAGAAATGGCGGGGGATGCTGGCGGTGCGGGAGCAGGTAACCCGCTCTCTGGAGGAGAAGCGCCGGCAAAAGGAGATCCGCAGTTCCCTGGAGGCCCGGGTGGATATCTACGCCCGGGGGGATGCCTACCGGGCCCTGGCCCGCTTTCAAGATGACCTGGCGGAGCTCTTCATCGTCTCCCAGTGCTTCCTTCACGAAGGGGAGGAAGGGGACCTGCAGGTGAAGATCAGCCGGGCCGGGGGGGAGAAATGCCCCCGCTGCTGGGTGTACTCCGAAGGGGTGGGGCAGGGGGAAGAGCTGTGCCCCCGCTGCACCCGGGCCCTGCAGGCGTAACGGCAATAAAAGGCTTCAGCCCAAAAGGCTTGAGCCTTTTTTTTCTTCCCCGGCATAAATTTGGCCCGCCTTTGATACATAAATAGCAGGTATTGAAGTCCGGCCCGGGGGCAAATTACAGAGAAAGGAGCATTGCTGATGGCGGATAAAGAAACCAAGGCCCTGATGACCAGGCTGCTGGGCAAGATCGAGGGCCTGTCCAGGGATATGGAAAAGTTCAACCTGGCCGAGTATATGAACCTGCTCAACGACCCCCGCCGCTTTCTCCTGGTCAATTTTCTGGGGGGAATGGCCCGGGGATTCGGCATCGCCCTGGGGTTCACCATCCTGGGGGCCTTGTTCATCTGGTTCATGCAGAGGCTGGTGGTCCTGAACCTGCCCATCATCGGGGATTTTATCGCCGACCTGATCAAAATCGTGCAGGAACAGCTTTAAACGGGGAAGGGAAAAGGAGGCCAAGAAACCTGTGCAGAAGGAAGAATACCGCCGGCTCCTGGAAGAGGAGCGGGACCGGCTGCTAAAGAAGATGTCCCAGGCCGAAGGCCATGAGAACCTGAAAGACAGCACCGGGGAACTTTCCCTCTACGACAACCATCCCGCCGACCTGGGCTCGGAAAACTTCGAGCGGGGCAAGGACCTGGCCCTCAAGGAACATGAAGGGGTCCGCTACCGGCGCATCCGGGCCGCCCTGGAGAAGCTGGACCGGGGAGAATACGGCCGCTGCGAGGAATGCCGGGAGGAAATCGACCCGGCCCGCCTCCGGCAGCTCCCGGAAGCCCCCTACTGCCTTTCCTGCCAGGAAAAGATGGAACACCGGGTGGAGGTCCGGAAAAGGCCCCTGGAAGAGGAAGCCCTGGGGAGCCCCTACCGGGCATCCTTCAGGGACAGGGCGGACGATACCGGGTACGACGGGGAGGACGCCTGGCAGGACGTGGCCCGGTACAACAAGCTGCCCCACGTCCACTACGAGGATGTGGGGGAGGACGACGAGACCATCGGCAGCGTGGAGGATACGGACAAACTGAGCAATGAAGACATGAAAAAACAGCTGGAGTGACGGCAGGGCCGCCTTGTCCTCCCCCCCGTTCTGTGGTAAAATTAAGAAAGTTTTACGACAGGGGGGAGGCACAAGGTGGCTTTTTTTCTTATCACCGCCCTGGTGTATGCCCTGGACCAGGGAAGCAAGTTCCTGGCAGCCAGCCGGATGTCCTTTTATGAGAGCATCCCCGTCATCGAGAACATCTTCCACATCACCCTCATCAAGAATTACGGCGCCGCTTTCGGCATCCTTCCCCACATGAGGAATTTTTTTGTGGTCATGCACTTCCTGGTCATCCTTCTAATCCTCTTTTTTATCCGCCAGATCCCCCGCCGGCAGGTCTGGCTGCGCCTGGGGCTGGCCCTGCAGCTGGCCGGGGCCCTGGGGAACCTGACGGACCGGCTGCGCCTGGGCTATGTCCTGGACTTTTTGGATTTTCGCATCTGGCCCGTCTTCAACGTGGCCGATTCGGCCATCGTGGCGGGAGTCTTTTGCCTGGCCATCGGGCTCTGGCGCATGACGGGCCGGGAAAAACAGCCCTCGTAAGGGAGGTTCGGCCCGTGGCGGAACGGAGAGTCTTTTGCAGCAGCACGAAGGAGGAACGGCTGGACCGGTACCTGAGCCGGGAGCTGCCCGGTTTGACCCGGTCCCGCCTGCAGGGCCTGATCCGCCAGGGGAAGGTTCTGGTGGACGGCCTCCCCGCCGCCAAAAGCGGGCAGAAGCTGAAAGCCGGCCAGGAAATCCTCCTGGAAATCCCGCCCCCCGAGAAGGCGGAGACGGAAGCGGAGGATATTCCCCTGGACGTGGTCTACGAGGATGAAGACCTGATCGTGGTTAACAAGCCCCAGGGGATGGTGGTTCACCCTTCCCGGGGCCACCGGGAGGGCACCCTGGTGAACGCCCTCCTCCACCACTGCCGCCGCCTGTCGGGGATCAACGGGGTCCTGCGGCCCGGGATCCTGCACCGCCTGGACAAGGACACCTCGGGACTTCTGGTGGCGGCCAAAACTGACGGGGCCCACCTGGACCTGGCGGAGCAGCTGAAAAAGAGGCTGGTGAAGCGGGAGTACCTGGCCCTGGTCCACGGGCACCCCCGGGCCAAACAGGGCACCGTGGACGCCCCCCTGGGGAGGCACCCCAGGGAGCGGAAAAAGATGGCCGTCTCCCCGGGGGCCCGCAACGCCGTCACCCATTTCACCCTCCTGGAGGAGTTCGCCGGGGTTTCCCTGCTGCGCCTCAGGTTGGAGACGGGCAGGACTCACCAGATCCGGGTGCACCTCAGCTATATCGGCCACCCCGTCCTGGGGGACCCGGTCTACGGCCGGCGCCGGGACAGCTTCAACCTGCCGGGCCAGGCCCTGCACGCCTGCTGCCTGGGCTTTACCCATCCCCGGACGGGAGAGGCCCTGGAGTTTACCGCCGGGCCTCCTTCGGCCTTTCAAAGGGTCCTCGAGGATTTGCGGGGCGGGAGGTAAGGGGGGATTCCCATGCATATAAAAAAAACCATCATGGATGAGGATGGGGTGCGGCGGGCCCTGACCCGCATCGCCCACGAAATCGTGGAAAAGAACAAAGAGACCCCGGGCCTGGTGCTGGTGGGCATCCAGGCCAAAGGCGTCCCCCTGGCCGGCCGCCTGGCCCAAAAGATTTTGGAATTTGAGGGGGTTGGCCTGCCGGTGGGGCAGCTGGACATCACCCCCTACCGGGATGACCTGGAAGCCAGGAAAAAGAGGGAGAAGGCAGGCACCCACATCCCCTTTCCCATCCGGGAACAGAAGGTGGTCCTGGTGGACGATGTCCTCTACACGGGGCGCACCGTCCGGGCTGCCATGGACGCCCTGATGGACATGGGCCGCCCCCGGGTCATCCAGCTGGCGGTCCTCATCGACCGGGGGCACCGGGAACTGCCCATCCGCCCCGATTATGTGGGGAAGAACGTCCCCACCAGCCGGGGGGAGACCATCGCCGTGCAGCTTTGGGAAGAGGGGGGCCGGGACCGGGTCCTCATTCTGGAGGAATAGGTTTGAGCAGCTTTTCCCTGTCCGGGGTTACATAGAGGGTCTTGTGGTCATCGTAGATGACCATACCGGGTTTGGCCCCCCGGGGCTTGCGGACGTTTTTTACCCGGGTATAGTCCACGGGGACCTTGGCCGACTCCCGGCCCCGGCTGTAGTGGGCCGCCAGCATGGCCGCCTCTTCCAGAGTTTTGTAGGGGGGGCTGGCATGGGTGGCCACCACATGGCTGCCGGGCAGGTCCTTCACATGGAACCAGAGGTCCTCCCGCCCGGCTTTCTTCAGGGTAAGCCAGTCGTTTTGCCGGTTGTTTCGCCCCACATAGATGTGGATGCCGTCGGAGGAGACGAATTTCAAGGGTTCTCCCGCCGGGGCCCCCGGCCGGGCTTTCCCCGCTGCCGGGGCTTTCAGGTATCCCTCCCGGGCCAGTTCCTCTTTCAGGGATAAAAGCTCCGGCATCCCCGCCCCTTCCAGCTGAAAATGCAGGCCCTCCAGGTAGCGGACTTCCCTTCGGGTTGTCCGGGTGCGCCGGACCAGTTCCTTCCGGGCCGAGAGGGCCTTTTTGTATTTTTTGAAATAGGCCTGGGCATTCTGGGCCGGGGACAGGGAGGGGTTCAAGGGGATTTTCAAAATCTTCTCCCCGGGCTCATAGAGGTCCGGCAGGAGGACGGAGTCCTCCCCCTTCTTTGCCCGGTACAGGTAGGCCGTCAGGGTCTCCCCCTGGCGCCGGTAGGCCTCGGCCTTCTCCGCTTTCTTTAGTTCCTGCTGCTGCCGCCCAAGCTTTTTTTGCTGCCGTTCCAACTCCCTGTGGACCACCTGCTCCAGCAGGGACTTGAGTTCCCTCTCCCTGTGGAGCCCCTCCCGGGCGGTAAAGAAGCGCTCCAAAAGGCGGGAAGGGCTTTCAAAGCTTTCCACGGCCAAACCCTCCGCCTCCCTGCCCGGCAGGGGCAGGGCCGCGAAGTCCAGGGGTCTGCCCCCCTCCCCCAGGAGGAGGGTGGGCCGGAAATTTTTCTGCATGATGTCATCCCCAAGGTCCAACAGGGAGGGCCACAGGGCCCGGATTTTTTCCGGCGTAAGCCCCCCGGCCCTACCCCCCGGGTCCAGGCCGGCCCGGTTAAGGAGGGCCTCCGCCGTCAGGGGGCTGATGCCCTGGAGGAGGGCCACCAGGGCGTTTTTCAGGGATTTGTCGCCCATTTCCCTCAGGCGCTCCAGGAAAAGCCCTTCCTGCTCCCCCAGGGTCCCCGGATAGAATTTCTCCTGGGGCGGGGGGCTCATGTAGGCCTCTCCCGGCCGGACGGTCCGGACCCGGCTCATCTGTGGGGAGACGGTGATGAGGCTTCCGAGAATTTTCCTGCCGCCTGCCGCCTCCTTTTTGACCAGGATGGCGTTGCTGTGCTTCCCCATGAACTCGCAGATGAGCTCCGTGGTGCTCACCAGGCCGAATTCGTCCCTATTCTGGACTTCCAGGGTCAGGATGCGCTCCAGGTAGGGCTGGGCGATGCGGATGAGGCGCCCCCCTTCCCAGTACTTGCGCAGGAGCATGCAGAAGGGAGGGGGTTTTACGGGGTTTTCCCGGGAGCCGGTGGTCAGGTGGATCCTGGCCATCAGGGGATGGGCCGAGATGAGCAGCAGGTGGTTTTGCCCCGGGCTCCTCAGGACCAGATTGAGCTCCCGCCTCCCCGGCTGGTGCACCCGGGTGATGCGGGCATTTATGAGGGCGGCCGTCAGTTCCTCTTTCAGGCAGGCCAGGTACAACCCGTCCAGGGGCATGGGGCTTCGCCTCCTTCGTTCCTTACCAGTATAGCGCCAATTTTCCCCGGGGGCAATTGTTTTCCCGCCCCCGTTATTTTTTTCCTTCCCCTCGCATAATGATGGGAGAGAGACAGGCTGCCAAAAGAGGTGTTTCCATGACCAGAACGGGCTGGGCATTTCAGGGGAAGGAAAAGGTGCTGAAACATTTCAACGTGGACTTCTCCCGGGGGTTGGCCCCCAAGAGGGCGGTGGGGAAGCTGAAGGAGGAGGGGCCCAATTCCCTCCTGGAAGGAAAGAAGGTATCCCTCGCCGGCATTTTCCTGGACCAGTTCCGGGACTTCATGGTGCTGGTCCTGCTGGGGGCCACCCTGGTGTCCGGCCTGCTGGGGGAATACACCGATGCCATCACCATCATCATCATCGTGGTGGTCAACGCCCTCCTGGGATTTTTCCAGGAATTCCGGGCGGAAAAGTCCCTGGCTGCCTTGAAGGAGCTGACGGCCCCCCGGGCCCGGGTCATCCGGGGAGGGGAGGCGGCGTCGGTTCCCGCCGAGGAGGTGGTGACGGGGGATGTGGTGGCCCTAGATGCGGGGGACCGGGTGCCGGCGGACCTGCGCCTCCTCCAGACGGCAAACCTCAAGGTCAACGAGTCCTCCCTGACGGGGGAATCCCTGCCCGTGGAAAAAGAGGAAGAGGCCCTTACGGAGTTTCACGGGAACCTGGGGGACTACACCAATATGGCCTTCATGGGGACCCTGGTGGCCAGCGGCCGGGGCCGGGGCGTGGTGGTGGCCACGGGCATGGACACGGAGATGGGGAAGATCGCCCATCTCCTCCGGGAGGCGGAGGCGGAGGAGACCCCCCTGCAGCAGCGGCTGGCCCAGCTGGGCAAATATCTGGTGGCGGGCTGCCTGGCCGTCTGCTTCCTGGTGGCCCTTCTGGGGGTGTACCGGGGGGAGCCGGCCTACAAGATGCTCATGGCGGGGGTGAGCCTGGCGGTGGCGGCCATCCCCGAAGGGTTGCCGGCCATCGTCACCATCGCCCTGGCCATCGGGGTCCAGCGCATGATCCGGCGCAATACCATCGTCCGCAAGCTCCCGGCAGTGGAAACCCTGGGCTGTGCCACCGTCATCTGCTCCGACAAGACGGGGACCCTGACCCAGAACAAGATGACGGTGGAGGAAATCCTGACGGCGGAGGGGGCCTTTTCCCTGGAGGGGGAAGGCAGCTCCCCGCGGGGCGATTTCTTCCTGGGCGAAGGATTGGTGGAGCCCGGGAGGTTCCCCGGCCTGATGGAGGCCCTCAAGGCCGCCGTTTACTGCAACAATGCCCGGCTGCACAAAAAAGGGCTGACCCAAAAGCCAAAGTGGCGGAAACCCTCCCCCCTGAAGATCCAGGGGGACCCCACCGAAGGGGCCCTGCTGATGGCCGCCGCCAGGGGCGGGGTCTTCCGGGAGGACCTGGAAAGGGAAGGGGAGCGGGAAGAGGAGTTCCCCTTCGATTCCACCCGGAAGTATATGGGGGTGATCTACCGGGGCAGGGACGGGAACCGGGCGGCCTACTACAAGGGGGCCCCCGATGTGGTCCTGGAGAAATGCAGCCATTACCTGGGAGACGGGGGCCGGCGCCCCCTGACGGGGGGGAAGCGCCGTTTTTTCCTTAAGGAAATCGAGGGAATGGCCTCCAAGGCCCTGCGCAGTATCGCCGTAGCCCAAAGGGATCTGCCGGGAGAGGGGCCCCTGGAGGAAGAGCCCGACGGGGAGCTGACCTTTCTGGGGGTCCTGGGGATGCAGGACCCCCCCCGCCCCCAGGTGGCGGCGGAGATCGCCAGGGGCCACAGGGCCGGGATCCGGACGGTCATGATCACCGGGGACCATCGGAACACGGCGGTGGCCGTGGCCGGGAAGCTGGGGATCCTGCGGGGCGGGGCGGGGGTCCTGACGGGGAAGGAGCTGGACTCCCTGGACGAGGATGAACTGGCCCGGGTGGTGGAGGAGGCGAGGGTCTATGCCCGGGTGGCCCCCCAGCACAAGCTGCGGATCGTCCGGGCCCTGAAGAAAAAGGGCCATGTGGTGGCCATGACGGGAGACGGGGTCAACGATGCCCCCGCCGTCAAGGAAGCCGATATCGGCATCGCCATGGGGCGGACGGGGACGGACGTGACCAAGGAGGCGGCGGACCTGATCTTAAGCGATGACAACTACGGCACCATCGTGGCGGCAGTGGAGGAGGGCCGCAATATCTACGAGAACATCAAGAAGTTCATCCATTTCCTCCTCTCCTGCAACATCGGCGAGATCATGACCATGTTCATCGCCATGGTGGCGGGGCTTCCCCTGCCCCTGCGGGCCATCCAGATCCTCTGGGTGAACCTGGCCACCGACGGGCTGCCGGCCATGGCCCTGGGGGTGGACCCGGCCGATGAGGGCATCATGAACCGGCCCCCCCGGCCTGCGCGGGAGAGCATCTTCGCCGGCGGCCTCTGGCAGCGCATCATCACCCAGGGCATCAACATCGGCATCATTTCCGTCATCGCCTTTGCCTTCATCCTCCAGCGCGGAGGGCCCCTGGTCCAGGCCCGGACGGTGGCCTTTGCCACCCTCATCCTCTCCCAGCTCGTCTATGTCTTCGACTGCCGGGTGGTGGACGGGAAGAACCGGCCGGCCTTTTTCAGCAACCCCTACCTGCTGGCTGCCGTCCTGTCTTCTCTTTTCCTCCTCCTGGTGGTGATCTACCAGCCTTTCCTCCAGGCCGTCTTTCACACCACCCCCCTGCCCGGAGAAACCTGGCTGATGGTCCTGGGCTTCTCCCTGGTGCCCACCCTCCTGTCCCGTCTCCTCAACCCGGCCCGTCCCGGGGAAGGGAAGAGGCGGGCCCTGTTATCGCGGAAATAAGGGTGGGGCAGGGGAACCCCGGCATCGCTGCCTTTCGCCGGGGAGGCCAAAGGGCCGGCAGGGGAACAGCAGGCGTCTGGCCCTCAGGGCCTGCTGTTTTTTTAATTGCGGGGGCAAGAAGGAGGTTTGCCCCGGTAATGGAGAATATAAGAGAAGGAAGCCCGGTGAAGGAGGGAAAGGACCATGGTCGAAGAAATATTGCCGGAAATATACAGAATGGAGATCCCCCTGCCCAATAACCCCTTGAAATCCCTGAATTCCTATGTCATCAAGGGGGGAGAGCGGAATCTGATCATCGATACGGGCATGAACCGAAAAGAATGCAGGATCGCCATGGAGGCAGGCCTGGCAGCCCTGGACGTGGACCTGGAGAGGACGGATATCTTCATCACCCACATGCACGCCGATCACTCGGGCCTGGTTTTTGAACTGGCCAGGCCCGCCGCAAAATTGTACTGCAGCCGGGAGGACGCCGCTATCATCAATGCCGGGGACAGTCTCTGGGGGGCCATGCAGGTGTTCATGCAGACGGGGGGGTTCCCCCGGGAGGAATTCGCCGCGGCCATCCGGAAGCACCCCGGCTACAAATACAGGGCTGTGGGCGAAAAACCCTTCACCATCGTGAAGGAGGGGGATACCCTGGAGGTGGGGGGTTACCGCCTCTCCTGCCTGGAAACCCCCGGCCATACCCGGGGCCACCTGTGCCTGTACGAAGCCGAACAGAAGCTGTTCTTCGCCGGAGACCACATCCTGCGGGACATCACTCCCAACATATCCCTGTGGTCCTACAGGGTCAACCCCCTGGCTGAATACCTGGGAAGCCTGGACAGGGTAGGCGGCTGCGAAATCCGGCTGGTTTTGCCCGGCCACAGGAAGCTCTTTTCCGACCCCGGGGAAAGAATCGCCGAGTTGAAAGCCCACCACCGGGCCCGGGCGGAGGAAGTCCTCCGCATCCTGGCGGAGGCGGGGCCCATGGACGCGTACCGGGTGGCCTCCTTCATGACCTGGGATATTGACTGCCCCTCCTTCCGGGATTTTCCCATTCCCCAGAGGTGGTTCGCCACGGGGGAGGCCCTGGCCCATTTGAAATACCTGGAGGAGATATCCCTGGTAAAAAGGGAAGAGGCGGGAGGCACCTACCTTTTCTCCGCTCCGCGGAGGCCTTCCTCCGTGTTGCTGTAAGGAGAAACTTGCAAACCATCCTCCTTCTGGTAAAATAGAGGGGCAGATGAAAAGAAAGAAGGTATGCGTATGGTACGCTCCATGACGGGCTACGGCCGGGGAGAGAGGGAGGGGGACAGGGTTCGGATCGCCGTGGAGGTGAAGACGGTGAACCACCGCTACTGCGACATCGCCCTGCGTATTCCCCGGGAAATATCTTCCCTGGAGGACAGGGCCCGGAAGGTCCTGCAGCAGCACGTGTCCCGGGGCCGGGTGGATGCCGTCGTTTCCCTGGAGGCCCTCGCGGGGGGCCGGGCCCCGGTGCAGCTGGACAGGGATGCGGCCCTGGGGTACCTGAAGGCCCTGGAGGAGCTGGCAGGCCTGGGGGTGAAGGCGGATATCACCGTTTCAACCCTGGCCCGCTTCCCCGACATCTTCGTCCCGGAAGTAAACCGGCGCCCCGAGGACCTGTGGCCCCTGGTGGAAGGGGCCCTGCTGGCCGCTGCGGGGAAGCTGGCCTCGAGCCGGGAAGAGGAGGGAAGGGGCCTGGCTTTGGACTTAAAGGAGCGGCTGGACCTCATCGAGGGATATGTGGGGGAGATTTCCGGCCTGGCCCCCGGGGTGGCGGAGGATTACCGCCGGCGCCTCAAAGAGCAGGCGGACAAACTCCTTAAGGGCCAGGACCTGCCCGAGGACAGGCTTCTCATGGAGGTGGCCCTCTTTGCGGAGAAGAGCAGCATCAGCGAGGAGCTGGTCCGCCTGAAAAGCCATGTCCAGGCCTTTGCCAAAACCCTGGAACAGGGAGGGTCCGTGGGCCGCAAGCTGGACTTCATCCTCCAGGAGATCAACCGGGAGGTGAACACCATCTCCGCCAAGGCCAACGACTACGAGATTTCCCGGCGGGTGGTGGAAATCAAGAGCCAGGTGGAAAAAATCAGAGAACAGGTGCAAAATATCGAATAAGGGCCGCCTGATCAAATTTATCCTTGCATTTTTTCCGGATATTCCGTTATACTAAGGATTATAAGGTTTGGTTACCATCTTACAAGGAGGGATATTTTTGCCAATCAAGTTGATTAACATCGGCTTTGGCAACATCGTGGCGGTCAACCGGATTATCGCCATCGTCAGCCCCGAATCCGCCCCCATCAAGCGCCTCATCAACGAAGCCCGCGACCGGGGCATGCTTATCGATGCCACCTACGGCCGCAGAACCCGGGCCGTCATCGTGGCGGACAGCGAGCACGTGATCCTGTCGGCGGTCCAACCGGAAACCGTGAAGCACCGCCTTCACTCCAAGGAAAGCGTCACCCAAACCGGGGAACTGGAAGGGGATTAACCCATGGCAGGGGGACTCCTGATGGTGGTTTCAGGTCCCTCGGGAGTGGGCAAAGGCACCGTCTGCCGCGCCCTGCAGAAAAAAAACCCGGAGCTGACCATCTCCGTCTCCATGACGACCCGCCCCCCCCGCAGGGGAGAGGAGGAGGGCAGGAGCTACTTTTTCACCACCAGGGATACCTTCCTCAGGCTGAAGGAGGAGGGGGCTTTTCTGGAATGGGCTGAAGTGTACGGGGACCTCTACGGCACGCCCCGGCGTTTTCTCGAGGAACAAAGGGCTTTGGGGAAAGACGTCCTCCTGGAGATCGATACCCAGGGGGCAAGACAGGTGAAGGAAGGGTACCCGGAGGGGGTCTTTGTTTTTCTGCTGCCTCCCTCCCTGGACGAACTGCAGGCCAGGATCACAAAACGGGGCACGGAAAGCCTGGATGCCATGACAAAGAGGCTTACTTTTGCTTTGGAGGAAATGAAGTCCCT
>PWVN01000266.1 GCA_003561835.1 Syntrophomonadaceae bacterium | reverse complement strand
GTGGGATGCCCGATTTCCTGCAGGGAGTAGCGGACCCGGACGGTGGGCTTGTCGATTTTGGCGACCCTGGACAGGTCGATGGGGGTGCCGATGACCACCACGTCGCAGTCGGCGCTGTTGATGGTTTCTTCCAGTTCCTCCATCTGCTCTTTCCCGTAGCCCATGGCCGGCAGGATGGAGGTCATGTGGCTGTATTTTTCGTAGGTGGCCTTGATGGTGCCCACGGCATAGGGCCGGGGGTCGATGATCTCCGCCGCCCCGAATTTCCTGGCAGCGATGTAGCCGGCGCCGTAGGACATTTCCCCGTGGGTCAGGGTGGGGCCGTCCTCCACCACCAGGACCTTCTTCCCCTTCAGTTGGGCACTGCCCTCCACCTGGAGGGGAGAGGCTGCATCCACCACCAGGGCTTTGGGGTTGACGGCGGCGATATTTTCCCTGACGGTCTCGATGCCCTGCAGATCCGCCGTGTCAATCTTGTTGATGACGGCCACATCCGCCATCCTCAGGTTGGCTTCCCCGGGGTGATACATCATCTCATGACCGGGCCTGTGGGGATCCACCAGGACGATACTTATGTCCGGGCGGTAGAAGGAAAAGTCATTGTTGCCGCCGTCCCAGACGATGACATCCGCCTCCTTCTCCGCTTCCTCGATGATGACCCCGTAATCCACCCCGGCGTAGACGATGGTCCCCATATCGATGTGGGGTTCGTATTCCTCCCGCTCTTCGATGGTGCACTTGTGACGATCCAGGTCGGCATAGTCGGCAAAGCGCTGGCATACCTGCTTGGTCAGGTCCCCGTAGGGCATGGGGTGCCGAATGGCCACCACCTGTTTATCCATATCTTTGAGGATCTGGCAGACCCTCCGGGTGGTCTGGCTCTTGCCCACCCCCGTCCTGACGGCACAGACGGAAATGACGGGCTTGGTGGATTTCAGCATAGTGGTGTCAGGCCCCATGAGGCGGAAGTCGGCCCCGGCGCTTAAGACCCGGGAGGCCTTGTGCATGACCTCCTGGTGGGAGATATCGCTGTAGGCGAAGACCACCTGCTGGGCACCCAATTCCTTGATCAGCCGCTCCAACTCTTCTTCCCCGTAGATGTAGATGCCCTCGGGGTAGAGGCTTCCCGCCAGTTCCGCCGGGTATTTCCGGCCCTCGATATCGGGAATCTGGGTGGCGGTGAAGGCCACCACCTGGAACAGGTCGTTGTCCCGGAAATAGGTGTTGAACACGTGAAAGTCCCGACCGGCAGCCCCCATAATGATGACTTTCTTTTTCATGGTACCAAACCTCCAAAAAAGTATTTTAAAAAAGGATGCCTGATCCTGCGTAATGCTCCCGTTTGTACCCTGCTCCCTGATTATACCACGAGGCAGGCGGCCTTGTTAACAGGATTTGCCCGGAAGGTACGGCCCGAAGAGCAAAATAATTTGTCCTGGCCGGGCCAAAAGGGTATAATTTACCTGACCCTCTTCCGGGAAGGGCGAAGGGGCAAACCGTTAACCCCCCGGAGAGGGGAAAGGGGTTTATGCAGATGAAAAACCTGTCTTTGCAGACTTCCCGCCGCGATGAACTGGTGGACTTGACCCGGGAAGTTCAGGGTATCGTCTCCGGGTCCGGGGCCCGGGACGGCCTCTGCCTCGTTTTTGTTCCCCACACCACCGCCGGGGTGACCATCAATGAGCATGCCGACGCCGATGTGGCCTGGGATATCCTCGATTCCCTGAACCGCCAGGTCCCCTGGGGCGACAGCTACCGCCACGGGGAGGGGAACTCTGCCGCCCACATAAAGGCCTCCCTCATGGGCTCCTCCGTAACCGTCCCCATCGAGGCGGGGCGCCTGGCCCTGGGCACCTGGCAGGGCATCTTCTTTGCCGAGTTTGACGGCCCCAGAAGCCGGCAGGTCCTGGTCAGGGTGTACCCCTAAAGGGCTTCCGAGGCCATCTTCACAGTAAGTTTACTTTTGGGGTCAGGCCCAAAAGTAAACTTACTCGTCCTGCCCGGGAAATCCTCCGTCTCTGAAGGTCCCTCCTCCCCGGCCCGGCCCAGGGTCGCTGCTGCTCCCTGCTTCCCCCGGGAATGGAAAAACAGGAAAATATTTCAGGCCCCCCCCGCCAGCATTTTTAAAGCTCTTTTCCACCCTGCCTCCAGGGCCTGGCAGCCTTCCTATCTTCCCCGGCCCTGGAAAAAACATGCCCGGAAGGGGGGCGCTTGCAGGTAATTGCAGGCAGAAGGTGAATTAATTAGATAGATGGAAAGGCGGTAGGATCTATGGCGGGGCTCGTATCGGATTATGACCTCTATCTCTTCCACCAGGGCAACCATTTCCACAGCTACAGGATGCTGGGGGCCCACCCTGTTGCCCATGAGGGAGTTCAGGGGATCCGCTTTTCCGTGTGGGCCCCCCGGGCCCGGGAGGTCCGGGTGGCGGGGGATTTCAACGACTGGCAGGGAGAGGGGTACCCCTTGCGGCGCCTTCAAAATTCAGGAATCTGGGCCGCCTTCGTACCGGAGGCGCAAGAAGGGCAGCTGTACAAATATGAGATTCACACGGAGGACGGCCGGGTTTATTTAAAATCCGACCCCTACGCCTTTGCCTCCGAATCCCGGCCGGCCACAGCATCACGAATCAGCCCCCTGAGAGAGTATCCCTGGGGAGACGGGGAGTGGCAGGAGGAAAAGCGGCAGGACAAAAGCTACAACCGGCCCCTGCTGGTCTACGAAGTCCATGCCGGCTCCTGGAGGCGCCGGGGTGACGGCACCTTTTACGGCTACCGGCAGCTGGCGGAGGAACTGGCGGATTACGCTGCAGACCTGGGCTATACCCACATCGAGCTGCTACCCCTGGCGGAGCATCCCCTGGACGCTTCCTGGGGTTACCAGATTACGGGGTATTTTTCCGCCACCAGCCGCTACGGCAGCCCCGCGGATCTCAAATATTTTGTGGACCGGTGCCACCAGCGGGGCCTGGGGGTGATCCTGGATTGGGTCCCGGGCCACTTCTGCCGTGATGCCCACGGCCTGGCCTCCTTTGACGGCGGGCCTCTCTTCGAATACCAGGACCCCCGGAGGGCGGAAAATGCCGGCTGGGGTACCCTGAACTTCGACCTGGGGAAACCGGAAATCATGAGCTTCCTCATATCCAATGCCCTTTTCTGGCTGGATGTTTACCACATAGACGGGCTGCGGGTAGATGCCGTGGCCAGCATGCTCTACCTGGACTACGGCAAAGAGGCAGGGGAGTGGGTGCCCAACCGCTACGGTGGCAGGGAAAACCTGGAAGGCATAAACTTTTTCAAAAAGCTCAACCAGGTGGTTTTCGGCTATTACCCCGAAGCCTTGATGATGGCGGAGGAATCCACAGCCTGGCCCCTGGTCAGCGAGCCCACCTACCTGGGAGGCCTGGGTTTCAACTACAAATGGAATATGGGGTGGATGAATGACACCCTCCAGTACGTCCGGGAAGACCCCATCAACCGGAAATACCACCACAATCTGCTGACCTTCTCCCTGACCTACGCCTTTTCCGAAAACTTCCTTCTGCCCCTGTCCCATGACGAGGTAGTTCACGGGAAAAAATCCCTCATCGACAAGATGCCCGGGGATTACTGGCAGAAATTTGCCGGGCTCAGGCTCCTTCACGGATTCATGATGACCCATCCCGGGAAGAAGCTCCTCTTCATGGGGGGGGAGTTCGGGCAGTTTAGAGAGTGGGATGAGGAAAGGGCTTTGGATTGGAATCTGCTGGACTATCCCATGCACCGGCAGCTGCACCGCTTTGTCCGGGATCTGAACCACCTGTACCGGCGGGAACGGTGCCTGTGGGAGTTGGACCGGCACCCCGAGGGCTTTTCCTGGATTGAACCCCAGGCCCGGGATGACAGCCTGTATATCTACATCCGCAGGGCCAAAGACCAGGGAAGCTTTCTGGTCGTCCTCCTGAACTTCACCCCTGAGGCCCATGAGGGCTACAGGGTCGGCCTCCCGGAAAAAGGCTCCTATACGGAGGTTCTAAACAGCGACCTTTCGGAATATGGTGGTTCGGACAAGAAAAATAGCCGGGTGGAAGCGGAAGCCGTCCCCTGGCACAATCAGCCCTGCAGCGGGACCCTGGTTGTCCCCCCGCTGGCTGTGGTCATTTTAAAACCCGACAGAGAAGGAGGGAAGGCATGATACAGAAAAAGGAATGCGTCGCCATGCTGCTGGCAGGCGGAGAAGGCAGAAGATTGGGGATTCTAACCAAAAAACTGGCCAAACCCGCCATCCCTTTTGGCGGGAAGTACCGGATCATCGATTTTACCCTGAGCAACTGCACGAATTCCGGCTTTGACACGGTGGGGGTCCTGACCCAGTACCAGCCCCTGGTTTTGAATGCCCACATCGGGATCGGCATCCCCTGGGACCTGGACCGGAAAAACGGGGGGATCAGCCTCCTGTCTCCCTTTGCCGAGAAGGGGGGAGGCCACTGGTACAAGGGGACGGCCAACGCCATCTACCAGAATATGTGCTTCGTCGAGCAGTACAGCCCGGATTATCTCCTGGTCATCTCGGGAGACCACATCTACAAGATGGATTATGCCGCCCTCCTCTCCCATCACAAAGAGCGGAATGCCGAGGCCACCATCGCCGTCATCCAGGTGCCCTGGGAAGAGGCCTGCCGCTTCGGCATCCTGAGCGTGGGCGCCGAGGGCAAGATCATCCAGTTCGAGGAAAAACCCCCCAAACCCAAAAGCAACCAGGTATCCATGGGGGTTTACATGTTCAACTGGCCGATCTTGCGGGAATACCTGAAAAAGGACGAGCGGGACAAGAAATCCCACAATGACTTCGGCAAGGATGTAATCCCTATGATGCTCCGGGAGGGTCGCCGCCTCTTCGCCTACCCCTTCCAGGGGTACTGGAAGGACGTGGGCACCGTGGAGAGCCTCTGGCAGAGCAGCATGGACCTGCTGGCAGAGGAACCGGAACTGGACCTCTTTGACCGGGACTGGCGCATCTACACCGTCAGCCCCAACCACCCCCCCCAGTACCTGGCCCCCACGGCCCGGGTCCAGCGTTCCCTCATCAATGAAGGGTGCGTCATCTACGGGGAGGTGGAAAACTCCGTCCTCTTCCACGGGGTCCATGTGGGGCCGGGGTCCGTCATCAAGGATTCGGTGGTCCTGGCCAATGTCAGGATCGGAAAGGACGTGCAGGTGGAGAAGGCCATCATCGGTGAGGAAACGGTGGTGGGGGATAACTGCCGCATCGGCTATATCAACGGGACCAACGGGCAATCTGCCGACATCACCCTGGTGGAGGAACACGCCGTCATCCCCGGCAACATGATTATCCGGAGCATCAGCCGCTGATGCCACAAAGAGAAAAGGAGGGCCGGCCATGAAACACGTGATGGGTGTGATCGACCTGAGCGAAAAGGACGGGTGCCCGGACCTTAAGGAACTCACCCGCCAGCGCTGCATCGCCTCCATTCCCTTCGGCGGGCGGTACCGGGTCATCGACTTTGTCCTCTCCAATATGGTGAATTCCGGCATCATCAACGTGGGTATCTTTACCCTGAACAAGTACCGCTCCCTTTTGGACCACCTGGGCTCCGGGAAGGTTTGGGACCTGCACAGGAAGAGGGACGGGCTCTTTATCCTGCCTCCCATGCAGCATTGTGCCGCCGAGGAGCCCCAGGGGGATATGCAGTACCTCTACGACCACATGGACTACCTGAAAAACAGCTCCCAAAAGACGGTGGTGATCACGGGGGGGAACATGATCTGCAACTTGGATTACCGGGAGGCCGTCAGCTTCCACCGGGAGATGAAGGCGGATATCACCGTCCTCTACAAGGATATGGGCCCGGGCCAGGCAGACCTGTCCCACTGCAAAAAAATCACCCTGGATGACGATGCCCGGGTGGTGGCCATGGAAGATGCGGCGGGGCAGTTGAAGAGCCGCAAGGTCTTTCTAGATATGCTCATCGTGGGCAAACCCCTGCTCCTGGAGCTGATCAGCTCCTGCTACGGGCAGGAGGGCAGCCGGGTATGCAACCTGGTCAATCACGGGATCCTGGCCAACCTGTCGTCCCTGAAGATCTACGGCTTCCCCCACCGGGGTTACCTGGGGGCCATCGATTCCCTGTCCTGCTATTACCGCCACAGCATGGACCTCTTGAAACCCGAGATTTCCCGGGAGCTCTTCTTTAAACCCGGTTTTATCTATACCAAATCCAACGACGAACCCCCCGCCAAGTACGGAACAGGGGCCCTGGTGCAGAACTCCCTGGTGGCCAACGGCTGCCAGATCGAGGGAGAGGTGCGAAACAGCATCCTCTTCCGGGGGGTGAGGGTGGAAAAGGGGGCAACCATCACCGACAGCATCGTCATGCAGAAATGCCTGATCGAAAAGGGAGCCTCCCTGGATACCGTTATTTTGGACAAGGAAGCCTGCATCACCCCGGGCCGGCAGCTTAAAGGGGAGAAGGAGAATCCCCTGGTGGTGGGGAAAAGAGCGAAACTCTAAGGGGGCTTGACAGCATGCACCTGCTTTTTATCGCCTCGGAGGGAAGCCCCTTCGTCAAGACGGGCGGGCTGGCCGATGTCATCG
>PWVN01000036.1 GCA_003561835.1 Syntrophomonadaceae bacterium | reverse complement strand
TTGTAACCTCCACCCTCCATACCCTCCTATGCTTCAGCAACCGGGGCAGGGTCTACCATCTGAAGGCCTATGAGATCCCCGAGGGGGGCCGCCTGGCCCGGGGGACCAACATCATCAATCTGCTGGCCCTGGAAGACGGGGAGTATATCACCGCGGTCATCCCCATGAAGACCTTTTCCGAGAACGAATACCTGGTGCAGGTAACGGCGGGGGGCTACATCAAGAAGACTCCCCTGGCGGCCTTCGCCAACTCCAGGCGGGGCGGCCTGGCAGCCATCAACCTCAAGGAGGACGATGAGCTCATCGCCGTGAAAAGAACCCGGGGCCAGGACGATCTCTTCCTGGTGAGCCGCCAGGGTATGGCCATCCGTTTTTCCGAGGGGGATGTCCGGCCCATGGGCCGGACGGCCCGGGGGGTTATTGCCATTCGCCTTCAGGGCGGCGACCGGGTGGTGGGTATGGACCTGGCCGCCCAGGGGGACAGCATGCTCCTGGTGACGGAGCGGGGTTTCGGCAAGCGGACCAATCTGAGCGAATTCCGGATCCAGGGCCGGGGCGGCAAGGGCCTGGTGGCCATGAAGGTGAAGGAGAACCGGGGGGCTGTCGCCGGATTCAAGGTGGTGAAGCCCGGAGACGACCTGGTGGTGGTAACCTACCGGGGCAGCGTTATCCGCCAGGCCGTCAACGAGATTTCCACCCTGGGCAGGTTCGCCCAGGGGGTTACCCTGATCAAAATCGACCCTGAGGATCGCGTCGTGAGTTTGGCCCGGACGGTTAAGGAGGATTAGGACACGGTGAAAGGAAGGTTTGTGCTGACGGGGCTTCTTCTCCTCCTGGTCTTTACGGCGGCGGTTTCTAGGACCCTGTCTCCCGAGGCGCCCGGGGAAGAACTTCCTGCCAGCGTGGATATGGTGGTGGTGGGCAGCGGCCTGCCCGCCCTGACGGCGGCCCTCCAGGCCGCCCTTCTGGGAGCGGAAGTCCTTCTCCTGGACGACCCAAGCCTCGAGGACCAACTGCCCCCACCCCTGGGGGGCCGGTTTGTGGCCTACCTTCCGGAGGAAGAGGAAGGGGCCCCGGAGGCCAACGGGCAGCTGCTGGAGGCCGTTGAGAAAGCCTCCCCTGGGCTTCAGCGAGGACTTTTGACCAACCTCCTGTCTCAGGGCCGGGATACCCTGGAATGGTTGAGGCGGGAGACGGGGCTTCCTCTTCCCTCCCCCCAGGCCGACCGGCACCACATAGATGCACCTTTTTTCAGAAACCCTAAGGCCCTTCAGGCTGCCCTGGGGGATGTGCTGTACCCCCGGCTGGCGGGCCGGGTTTCCTCCGGGAAACCCCTGGAAATCCAGATGTCCGCCTCGGGGGAGGTGGAAGGCCTGTTCTACCGGGACGGCCAGGGGCGGGAGCATAACGTAACGGCCCGGGCGGTGGTTTTGGCCCCGGGAGGCTACCTGGGTCACAAAGAATTTATGGAACACCACAGCCCCGAACTGGCTGCCCTGCCCCTCAGGGTCCGGCAGACGGGCATTACCGGGCTGGCCTATGACTTGACCCGGCCCCTCAGGGGGCGCCTGGCCAACCCGGAAGGGGTTTATGCGGCCCCTTACCTGTATCCTCCCGAAATCCTCCTGGAAATCGGAGATATTCCGGACACGCCCCGGGGCGCCTGGCTGGCCGGGGACGGGACAGAGATCACAGCCCGGGTCGAAGAGGCCTTGTCGGCGGGGGAGAAGGCTTTTCTGGATTTGCTGCTGGAGGAGGGGGGGGAGCTCTTTCTCGTCTACCCGGCCGGCCAGGCGCCCGGGCTCTCCAACCTGGGTTATGCGGGCAGCCCGGGGGAGCTGCAGGAGTTCACCGGGATATCCCGGGACCGCCTGGAAGGCATCCTGGACCGGCTGCCCCTTCCCTATGCCCTGGGCCGGGTGGTGGCGGAATGCCTGTACAGCCTGGGGGGTCTGGCCACCGACGGCCGGGGGCGGGTTCTGGGCCCCCTGGGGCCGCTGCCCGGCCTCTATGCCCTGGGGGAGGCGGCAGGCAGCCTCCTGGGCGCGGGAATGTATCCAGGACTTCCCCTGACGGAAGCCCTGGTCATGGGCAGGCAGGTGGGCCGGGAGGCGGCCCTTTATTCCCGCCGTTGACACATGAGGGCCCTTTGAGGGTATAATAAATGATAGGGACAGCAGGAATTAACCCGGATGGAGGAATGAACATGACAGCAAGGCCCGTCAAGATTACCGATACCACCCTGAGGGATGCCCACCAGTCCCTGATGGCTACCCGCATGCGCATTGGCGACATGGTGGATATCCTGGAGAAGATGGAGGCGGTGGGCTACCATTCCCTGGAGGTCTGGGGCGGCGCCACCTTTGACACCTGCATGCGCTTCCTGGACGAGGACCCCTGGGAGCGGCTGTGGACCCTGAAAAAGGTTTTTAAAAAGACCAAGCTCCAGATGCTCCTGAGGGGGCAGAACCTGGTGGGGTACCGCCACTATGCCGACGACGTGGTCAAGGAGTTCGTCAAGCGGGCGGTGGCGGGGGGCATCGATATCATCCGGATCTTTGATGCCTTAAACGACACCCGCAACATGGAGGCGGCCCTGGAAGCCGTCTTGCAGGAGGGGGCCCATGCCCAGGGGACCCTGAGCTACACCATCAGCCCCGTCCACAACATCGATTACTTCGTGGACATGGCGGTGAAGCTTGAGGGAATGGGGGCCCAGTCCGTCTGCATCAAGGACATGGCCGGCCTCATCTCCCCCTACGATGCGAAGGAACTGGTGACGAAGATGAAGGAGAAGATCAAGATCCCCGTGCAGCTCCACTGCCACTACACCAGCGGCATGGCCTCCATGGCCTACTTAAAGGCCATCGAGGCGGGGGCCGATGTCATCGATACCGCCACGGCCTCCCTGGCCCTGGGGACCTCCCAACCCCCCACGGACACTCTGGTGGCAGCCCTGCGGGGGACCCCCTACGATACGGGCCTGGACCAGGAACTCCTCAGTGAAGTCAGCGAGTTCTTCAAAGGGGTGCGGAAGAACTACCACATCCCCCTGGAAGTGGCCATGGGGGTGGATACCAACGTCTTGAGCTACCAGATTCCCGGAGGGATGATTTCCAACCTGGCCTCTCAACTGGAGGGGCAGAAGGCCTCCCACCTGCTGGGGGAAGTGCTGCAGGAGGTGCCTCGGGTCCGGGAAGAACTGGGGTACCCCCCCCTGGTGACCCCCACCAGCCAGATCGTGGGGACCCAGGCCGTCTTCAACGTGATGCTGAAGGAGCGCTACAAGATGGTCTCCAGCGAGGTGAAAAACTACCTCCGGGGCCAGTACGGCCGGCCCCCGGGCCCCGTCAACGAAGACCTGCGGGGCAAGATCCTGGGACAGGAAGGGCCCATCTCCGCCCGCCCGGCGGACCTCCTGCCGCCCCAACTGGAGATGGCCCGGGAGGAGCTGGGGGATATGCTGGAAAAGGAAGAGGACCTGCTCTCCTACGTCCTCTTTCCCCAGGTGGCCCAGGCCTTTTTCCGGCGACGTTCCGGCCTGGAGCCCCCCCTGGACCTGGAGGCCAACGGGCCCAGGGCCAAGGAGGAACCCCGGGCGCCGAAGGAGCACCAACTGCAGAAGCTTTACGCCCTGGATTTAGACCTCATCATCAAGGATGAAGACCGGGGCATCACCGCCTACCCTGCCTGAGGCCGGCGGCCTTCCCGGGAGTGCAATAAACATGTTGCAGGCAGGCTCAAGAACCCGGTTAAAATTGTGGATAAACCTGCATGCAAAATTGCGTGTAAAATTATGTTAAAATTCGGCGCCCTACGGCGCCGAATTTTTTATTGACAAACGGGGGCGCCTTCAGTATAATTATAAGCAATTTTACAGTTGCAAAAGACCATGAAGGGGAAAGTAAGGAGGATTCTTCTAAACAGAGAGCCGGTGGCCGCTGAAAACCGGCAGGGAATCGTCCCCAAGGTCACCCCGGAGTTTCCCGCTGAAAGGCCGAGGGCCGTAGGCGTGGACGGTGCCTTCGTTACGGGCAGCAGTTTTCAAAGCTGCTTAAGGTACCCTGTACAGGGTACAAAAAAGGGTGGTACCGCGAAAGAGATCCTTTCGCCCCTTGCAGGGGGGAGGGGATTTTTTGTTACCCGCCATGATTTTTAAATATGAGGAGGCATTTTTATGAGTCTGATCGTCTATGTGAACGGGGAGTTTGTTCCGGAAGAAGAGGCAAAGATATCCGTCTTTGACCATGGCGTCCTTTACGGGGACGGGGTCTTCGAAGGCATCCGCAGCTACAACGGCCGGGTCTTCAAGCTCCGGGAGCACCTGGAGAGGCTCTACGAATCGGCCAAAAGCATCCTGCTGGAGATTCCCCTGGACCTGGAAGAACTGCTGGAGGTGACCCTGGAAACCCTGCGGCGGAACAACCTGAGGGACGGCTACATCCGCCACATGGTCACCCGGGGGCGGGGTGACCTGGGATTAAACCCCGTTCCCTGCAAAGCGCCCTGCCTCATCATCATTGTCAGCAAGATCTCCCTCTTTCCCCGGGAGCTCTACGAGAAAGGGCTGGATGTGGTGACGGTGGCCACCCGGCGCAACATTCCCGATGCCCTGGACCCCAAGGTCAAGTCCATGAACTATTTGAACAACATTATGGTGCGGATGGAGGCTAACCGGGCCGGGGTCCTGGAGGCCATCATGATGAACCGGGAAGGGTACATCACGGAAGGATCCGGGGATAATATCTTTATCGTCCGCCGGGGGAAGCTCATCACGCCGCCCGCCTACCTGGGGATCCTGGAGGGGATTACCCGCCGGACCGTCCTGGAACTGGCGGAAAAACGGGGCTATGCCATCAGGGAGGAGCCCTTCACCCGCCACGACCTTTACACGGCCACGGAATGCTTCCTGACGGGGACGGCAGCCGAGCTTATCCCCGTGGTCAAGGTGGATGAGCGGCTTATCGGCAGCGGGGAGCCGGGCCCCATCACCCGGCAGTTGATGCAGGATTACAAAATACTCACCCAGAATACGGGGGAGGAAATATACCGGGAGGGGGAAGGGTATGCGCAGCAATGCAGTTAAGAAAGGGATTGAACGGGCGCCCCACCGCTCCCTCTTTAAGGCCATGGGGTACACCCGGCAGGAAATGGAGCGGCCCCTGGTAGGGGTGGTGAACTCGGCCAACGAGATCATCCCCGGCCACATCCACCTGGACCGGATCGCCGAGGCCGTCAAGGCCGGAATCCGCATGGCCGGCGGCACCCCCGTGGAGTTTTCCACCATCGGGGTCTGTGACGGCATCGCCATGAACCACACGGGCATGAAGTATTCCCTGGCCAGCCGGGAAATCATCGCCGACAGCGTGGAGATCATGGCCCGGGCCCACGCCTTCGATGCCCTGGTCCTGGTCACCAACTGCGACAAGATTGTGCCCGGTATGCTGATGGCGGCGGCCCGGCTGGATCTGCCGGCCCTGGTCATCAGCGGCGGTCCCATGCTGGCGGGTTCCTACAAGGGGGAGCCCGTGGATTTGAGCAATGTTTTTGAAGCGGTGGGCGCCGTGCAGGCCGGCCGCATGTCGGAGGAGGAATTGGCCCTCCTGGAGGAAGAGGCCTGCCCCGGCTGCGGTTCCTGTGCCGGGATGTTTACCGCCAATTCCATGAACTGCATGACAGAAGCCCTGGGGATGGGCCTGCCGGGGAACGGCACCGTCTTGGCCATCAGCGCCCGGCGCATCCGACTGGCCAAGGAGGCGGGCATGCAGGTTATGGAACTCCTGCGCCAGGGGCTGACCCCCCGGCAGATCATGACCGACGCGGCTTTCAAGAATGCCCTGGCGGTGGATATGGCCCTGGGGTGTTCCACCAACACCGTCCTCCACCTGCCGGCCATCGCCCGGGAGGCGGGAATTACTTTGGATTTGAAGCTCATCGACGCCATCAGCGATTTAACCCCCCAGCTGTGCAAACTGAGCCCGGCGGGGCGGGACCGCATCGAGGATCTGCATCGGGCCGGGGGCATCCCGGCTGTTATGGCGGAGCTCCTCCAGGCAGGACTCCTCAAGCCTTCGGTGAAGACGGTTACGGGGAAGACCCTGAAAGAGAACCTGGCGGGCCTGCCCGGCGCGGACGGCCGCATCATCCGCCGGTACCAGGACCCTTACAGCGAGACGGGCGGCATCGCCATCCTGTGGGGGAACCTGGCGCCGGCCGGGGCGGTGGTGAAGCGGGGCGCCGTGGCGCCGGAGATGCTCACCTCCAAAGGTCCGGCCCGGGTTTTCAACAGCGAGGAGGAGGCCTGCGCTGCCCTTTCCGGAGGACGGATCCGCAAGGGGGATGTGGTGGTCATCCGCTACGAAGGCCCCCGGGGGGGGCCGGGAATGCGGGAGATGCTGGGCCCCACCGCCGTGCTGGCGGGGATGGGCCTGGACCGGGACGTGGTCCTTTTGACGGACGGGCGCTTTTCCGGGGCCTCCCGGGGGGCCGCCATCGGGCACATCTCCCCGGAAGCCCGAAGCGGCGGGCCCCTGGCGGCGGTGGAGGAAGGGGATCTGATCTCCGTGGACATCCCCGGCCGCCGGCTGACCCTGGAGGTGCCCCCCGCAGAGCTGGCAGCACGGCTTAAGAAGGTGTGCCACCCCGGAAGGGAGATTCTTCCGGGGTACCTGTACCGGTACAGCCAGGGGGTCTCTTCCGCCGGGGAAGGTGCCACATTGGAGAACAGGGAGGAACCTCATGAAGCTTAACGGAGGAGACATCGTCCTGGAATCGTTAAAAAAAGAGGGAGTGGAGGTCATCTTCGGCTATCCCGGCGGGGCGGTCCTGACCCTGTATGACAGCGTCCACCGGGCCGGTATCGACCACATCCTGACCCGTCACGAGCAGGGGGCCGTCCATGCCGCCGACGGATATGCCCGGGTAACGGGGCGGCCGGGGGTGGTCATTGCCACATCGGGGCCGGGGGCCACCAACCTGGTTACGGGCATCGCCAATGCCTACATGGATTCGGTGCCCTTAGTCCTCTTCACCGGCCAGGTTGCCACGGGCATGATCGGCACCGATGCCTTTCAGGAGGCCGATATTACCGGCATCACCCTGCCCATCACCAAGCACAACTACCTGGTAAAGGATGTGAAAGAGCTGCCCCGGGTCATCCGGGAGGCCTTCTATATCGCCTCCACGGGCCGCCGGGGGCCCGTCCTCATCGACCTGCCTAAGGATGTGCAGGCGGCGGAACTGGAATACAAGTACCCCGGGGATATCCACATCCCCGGTTATAACCCTACCTATACGGGCCACCGGGGGCAGATCAACCGGGCGGTAAAGGCCCTGGGGCGGGCGGAAAAGCCCGTCATCTTCGCCGGTGGCGGTGTGGCGGCGGCCGGCGCTTCGGAGGAGCTCAGGGAGCTGGCCCAGACAGGCCAGATCCCCGTGGTAACCAGCCTGATGGGGCTGGGCGCCATGCCGGGAGACCATCCCCTCTCCCTGGGGATGCCCGGCATGCACGGCACCTACTATGCCAACTATGCCCTGCAGGAAGCGGATGTCATCTTTGCCGTGGGGGCCCGCTTCGACGACCGGGTGACAGGCAAGCTCAGCGCCTTTGCCCCCCGGGCCCGCATCATTCACGCCGATATCGACCCGGCGGAGATCGGTAAAAACGTCAAAGTGGATATCCCCATCGTGGGGGATGTGAAATTGGTCCTCGAGGACATCCTGAAAGGCTTTGCGGCAGGAAACACCCGGGCCTGGGTGGAGCAGGTGGAAGCCTGGCGCCGGGAGCGGCCCTTGAAATACGGCAACTCGTCCCGCTACATCAAACCCCAGGCGGTCATCGAGGAGATCTCCCGCCAGACGGGAGGCCGGGCCATTATCGCCACGGAGGTGGGCCAGCACCAGATGTGGACAGCCCTTTATTACAAGTTCAACCGGCCCCAGAGCCTGGTTTCCTCCGGCGGCCTGGGGACCATGGGCTTCGGCTTTCCCGCCGCCCTGGGGGCCCAGGTGGGCTGCCCTGACGCCACCGTCTTCTGCATTGCCGGGGACGGCAGCTTTCAGATGAACATGCAGGAACTGGCCACCCTGGCCACCTACAAGCTGCCTGTCAAGGTGGCTCTGATCAACAACAGCTGCCTGGGCATGGTCCGCCAGTGGCAGGAGTTCTTTTACGAGAAGCGGTATGCCCAGTCCACCTTCAGCAAAAACCCCGATTTTCTCAAGCTGGCGGCGGCCTTTGACATACCGGCCTGGCGGGCGGAGAAGCCGGCGGATGTCTCCGGGGTCCTGCAGGAAGCCCTGAAGACCCCCGGCCCGGCCCTCATGGATTTCTGGGTGGACCCCGGGGAGAATGTGTATCCCATGGTCCCCCCCAACAGCCCCATAAGCCAGATCCTGGAGGGGGAAGAGATATGAAACATGTCCTGGCCATACTGGTGGAAAACAAGCCCGGGGTCCTGGCCCGGGTGGCGGGCCTCTTCGGCCGCAGGGGGTTCAACATCGACAGCATTGCCGTGGGGGAGACGGCGGAACCCGGGATTTCCCGCATGACCATCGTGGTGGAAGGGGACGAGCGGACCATGGAGCAGGTCAGCAAGCAGCTGAACAAGCTGGTAAACGTCCTGAAAGTCGCCCGCATCTACCCCGAAGGGTCCGTGACCCGGGAGCTTCTCATGCTCAAGGTCAAGACCCTGCCGGAAAACCGCCAGGAAATCCTGCAGATCGTCGACAGCTTTCGGGCCAAGGTGGTGGACATCTCCCTGGATTCCCTCGTCGTGGAGGTTACCGGGGACTCGGGCAAGCTGGAGGCCCTGCAGCGCCTTATGGGCCACTTCGGCATCATGGAGATCGTACGCACCGGCAAAGTATCAATTTTCAGGGGCAGCAAGACCACGAAAAACGGGGAGGCAAGATAAATGACCAAGATGTATTACGACCAGGATGCGGATTTAAGCCTGATTCAGGGTGAAAAGGTGGCCGTCATCGGTTACGGCAGTCAGGGCCATGCCCAGGCCCAGAACCTGAAAGAATCGGGAGTTCAGGTGGTGGTGGGCCTGCGGGAAGGCAGCCCGTCCCGCCGGGAGGCGGAAGAGGCAGGCCTTACGGTGATGACTCCAGCAGAAGCGGCGGCCTGGGCCGACATGGTTCAAATTCTCATTCCCGATGAGCGGCAGCAGGAAGCCTATGCCCGCGAGCTTGAACCCCACCTGACGGAGGGCAAGGCCCTGGTTTTTTCCCACGGCTTCAACATCCATTTTCAACTGATCCTTCCCCCGGCCCATGTGGATGTGTTCATGGTGGCCCCCAAGGGGCCCGGCCACCTGGTGCGCCGCATGTTCCAGGAAGGGGCCGGCGTTCCCGCCCTCCTGGCCGTCTACCAGGACTACACGGGCCGGGCCCGGGAACGGGGTCTGGCCTATGCCCGGGCCATCGGCGGTACCCGGGCCGGGGTCATCGAGACCACCTTCCAGGAAGAGACGGAAACGGACCTCTTCGGGGAACAGGCCGTCCTCTGCGGCGGCACCACGGAATTGGTCAAGGCCGGCTTTGACACCCTGGTGGAGGCCGGCTACCAGCCGGAAATCGCCTATTTCGAATGCCTCCACGAGTTGAAGCTCATCGTTGACCTCATGTACGAGGGCGGTTTGAGCTGGATGCGCCACTCCATCAGCGACACGGCCCAGTACGGGGACTTGACCCGGGGACAGCGCATCATCACCGGGGAGACCCGCCGGGAGATGAAAAAGATCCTGGCCGAAGTGCAGCAGGGGGAATTCGCCCGGGAGTGGATTTTGGAAAACCAGGCCAACCGTCCTGTCTTCAACGCCATAAACCGGCGGGAGCAGGAGCACCTGATCGAGAAGGTGGGGGCGAAACTGCGAAAGATGATGCCCTGGATCAGGGTGCAAAAGCCCTAACCCGGGGTCCGGGTGAGATGTAACCAGAGGAAAGGGGAGACATACATGGGGATGACCATGGCAGAAAAAATCCTGGCCCGTCACGCCGGCCGGGAGGAAGTGGCCCCGGGGGACCTGGTCCTGGCCCGGGTGGACCTGGTCCTGGGCAACGACATCACCGCCCCCGTGGCCATCAGGGAGTTTTACCGCATTGGGGTTGAGGATGTCTTTGACCGGGAGCGCATCGCCCTGGTACCGGACCACTTTGTACCCAACAAGGATATCCAGTCGGCGGAGCAGGCCAAAATCATGCGGGATTTTGCCCGCAAGTTCAACATCCTCCACTATTTTGAGGTGGGCCGGATGGGGGTGGAGCACGCCCTCCTGCCGGAGGCGGGTTTGACCCTGCCGGGGGAGCTCATCATCGGCGCCGATTCCCACACCTGCACCTATGGGGCCCTGGGGGCCTTCGCCACCGGGGTGGGCAGTACGGATATGGCGGCGGCCATGGCCACGGGGGAAGCCTGGTTCAAGGTGCCCGCCACCATCAAGTTCATCTACCGGGGGAAACTGCCCCCCTGGGTGGGGGGCAAGGACTTGATCCTCCACACCATCGGGGACATAGGGGTGGACGGGGGCCTCTACAAGGCCCTGGAATTTACGGGAGAGGCCATCGAGGAGCTGGATATGGACGGGCGCTTCACCATGAGCAATATGGCCATCGAGGCGGGGGCCAAGGCCGGGTTGATCGCCCCCGATGCCACCACCCGGGACTATCTCAAGGGCCGGGCCAGCCGCCCCTACCGGGAGGCTTTCAGCGACGAAGACGCCTGTTATGAAAAGGTTATCGAATACGATGTTTCCAACCTGGAACCCCAGGTGGCCTTTCCCCACCTGCCGGAGAATGCCCGGCCCGTCCGGGAGGCGGGAGACGTTATCCTGGACCAGGTCATCATCGGCTCCTGCACCAACGGCAGGATCGAGGATATGCGGGCGGCTGCCCGGGTCCTGGAGGGGAAAAAGGTCCACAAAGGCCTGAGGCTGATCATCATCCCCGCCACCCAGGCCATCTACCGGCAGGCCATCGACGAGGGATTGGTCCACACCTTTTTGGATGCGGGGGCCGCCGTCAGCACCCCCACCTGCGGGCCCTGCCTGGGGGGCTACATGGGCATCCTGGCCAGGGGGGAAAAGGCCCTGGCCACCACCAACCGCAACTTCGTGGGCCGCATGGGCCACCCCGAAAGCGAAGTCTACCTCTCCGGCCCCGCCGTGGCGGCGGCCTCGGCCGTCACCGGCCGCATCACCCATCCCGAGGAGGTGCTCTAATGGAATATCGCGGAAAGGTTTGGGTCTTCGGCGACGACGTGGACACGGATGCCATCATCCCGGCCCGGTACCTGAACACTTCGGACCCCGGGGAGCTGGCAGCCCACTGCATGGAAGATGCGGACCCCGCTTTTATGGTGAAGATGCAGCCGGGGGACATGCTGGCGGCGGGGAAGAATTTCGGCTGCGGCAGTTCCCGGGAGCACGCTCCCATCGCCATCAAAGCCGCCGGCATCAGCTGTGTCATCGCCGCCTCCTTTGCCCGGATCTTTTACCGGAACGCCATCAACATCGGGCTGCCCATCCTGGAGTCCCCCGAGGCTTCCAAAGCCCTTCAGGAGGGGCAGGAGGTTCAGGTGGACCTGAAAGCCGGGACCATCACAAACTTGAGTACCGGGGAAGTCTTTCAAGCCACCCCCTTTCCCGACTTCATGCGGCAGCTTATGGATGCCGGGGGCCTGATCCCCTATGTGCAGCAGAAGGTAGCCGGCCAAAAAGGGTAACGGGTGGAAAGCCCTATAGTGGAGCACGAGGAACAGCCATCCGGGCTGTTTCTCCTTTTCCTGGCCAAAAAGGTAGGTTAATCTGCGGTAGGGGCATTATTGCCCGGGAAAAGTGCCAGAATAAGTAGTGCGCCCCGGACAACCCTCCAGGCATCATGATAAATAATATCCCACTCCAAAAGGATTTACAGGAATGGGGTCGAAGTAAATAGAAACACTGGCAGATGAGAATTCAGGCCGTAAAAAGGAGGCAGTTTGAATGAAGAAATATGCGACAGGCCAAATCCGCAACATCGCCCTGATCTCCCACGGAGGGGCGGGGAAAACGTCGCTGGCCGAGGCCATCCTGTATACAACAGGAACTACAAACCGCCTGGGGAACACCGGTGCCGGGAATACCACCACGGACTTTGACCCGGAGGAAATCAAAAGGCAGATCACCATAAATGCTTCTCTGGCCCCCTGTGAGTGGAAAGGTGCCAAGATCAACCTCATCGACACCCCCGGCTACTTCGACTTTATCGGGGATGTGATCAGCTCCCTTAGGGTAGCCGACGGGGCCATCGTGACCGCCTGTGCCGTTTCGGGGGTGGAAGTGGGGACGGAAAAAGTTTGGTCCTATGCGGAGGAGAACCACCTGCCCCGCCTGGTCTTCATCAACAAAATGGACCGGGAGAACGCCAATTTCCAGGGGGTTTTGGCGCAGCTTCAGGAGTTCTTCGGCCTGGGGACGGTTCCGGTGCAGATGCCCATGGGCAGTGAAGACGATTTCCAGGGCGTGGTGGACCTGGTCCGCATGAAGGCCTGCGTTTACCAGGAGGAAGGCGGGTTGAAGTTTGCAGAGGAAGAGGTGCCGGCGGACCTGCAGGAGCAGGCCCGGGAATACCGGGAAAAGCTGATTGAAGCCGTGGCCGAGAGCGATGACGAACTCCTCATGAAATACCTGGAAGGGGAAGCCTTGACCGACGAGGAAGTGACGGAGGGCCTGCGCAAGGGGGTCCTGCAGCGGAAAATCTTCCCTGTCCTGTGCGGTTCCGCCGCCAAGAACCTGGCCATGCAGCCCCTTTTGGACTTCGCGGTTTCCTGCCTGCCGTCCCCCGCCGATGTGGGGATCGTCAAGGCCGCCAGGGCCCCCCAGGGGGAAGAAGTGGAGCTCAAAGTGGACAGCCAGGGGCCTTTGGCCGCCCTGGTCTTTAAAACCCTGGCAGACCCCTATGTAGGCAAGGTCAGCTACTACAAAGTATATTCCGGGACCTTCAAGGGGGACACCCAGGTCTACAACCCCATCCGGGAGGTCAACGAGCGTATCGGCCAGATCTTCCTCATGCGGGGGAAAAACCAGATCAACGTGGATGAAGTGGCGGCGGGGGATATTGGCGCTGTGGCCAAACTGGGGGATACGGCCACGGGGGATTCCCTCTGCGACAAGAACAACCCGGTGACCTTTTCGCCCCTCGAATTCCCCGACCCCGTCATTTCCTTCGCAGTGGAACCCAAGTCCAAAGGGGATGAGGAGAAAGTGGGGGGCGGCCTGGCCCGCTTTACCGAAGAGGACCCCACCTTCCGGGTGAAGCGGAACACGGAGACCAAGCAGACCCTGATTTCCGGTATGGGGGACATGCACCTGGATATTATCGTCAGCCGGCTGGCCAAGAAGTTCGGTGTGGACGTGAACCTCTCAACCCCCCGGGTGCCCTACCGGGAGACCATCCGCAGCAGCGCCAAGGCGGAATACAAGCACAAAAAGCAGTCCGGCGGCCGGGGGCAATACGGCCATGTCTATGTGGAAGTATCGCCGAAGGCCCGGGGCGAAGGGTTCGAATTCGAAGACAAGATCTTCGGGGGAGCGGTGCCCCGCCAGTACATCCCCGCCGTGGAAAAAGGGGTGCGGGAGACCATTGATAACGGGGTGGTGGCCGGCTATCCCGTGGAAGACTTAAAACTGACCCTTTACGACGGTTCCTTCCACACCGTGGACTCCTCGGAGATGGCCTTCAAGATTGCCGGTTCCGGCGCCTTCAAAAAGGCTGTGGAGCAGGCTTCTCCCGTGCTCCTGGAACCTGTCATGGACGTGGAAGTCACGGTTCCCGAAGCCTTTATGGGGGATATCATGGGGGATTTGAATTCCCGTCGCGGCCGCATCCAGGGGATGGATTCGGCCCAGAGCCTGCAGGTCATCCGGGCCCAGGTTCCCATGGTGGAGATGTTCAAGTACGCCATCGACCTGCGCTCCATGACCCAGGGGAGGGGCTTCTTCACCATGGAGTTCTCCCACTACGATGAGGTCCCGGCCAACATCGCGGAAAAAGTGGTGGAGGCGGCCCGCAAGGAAAAGGAAGAGGAATAAATACCTTTCAAGGCACCGTCAGGTGCCTTGTGAACCGGGGGAGGCTTACCATGGATAGTTTGGGTACGGTTTTTGTTTTGATTCTGGCAGCCTATGTCCTCTTTTCCCTCTTCCGGAAGGGCGGTTGAGGCTAAGCCCTTCCGGGTACCGGAAGACAGGCATATTCCAAAGCTTGGGGCATAAAATTACTATCAGGGAAGGAGGCCCAGGGCATGGAAAAAATGAGGGTGGCTGTTGTTTTCGGAGGCATGTCGGGGGAGCACGAGGTGTCCTTGAGGTCTGCCGCTTCAATTATGGCGGCCCTGGACCGGGATAAATACGAGGTCATCCCCGTGGGGATCTCCAAGGCCGGGGAGTGGTGGTCCGGCGAGGAGGTATTGTCTTCCCTGGAAGAGGGGGAACCGCGGGGCCGCCGGGTGGCCTTGCTGCCGGAGGTGACATCGGGGAAACTGCTGTACCTGGAAGGCGGCAGCATCATCCGGCGCCAGAAGCTGGATGCCGTTTTTCCCGTCCTCCACGGTCCCTACGGCGAAGACGGGACCATCCAGGGGCTTTTGGACCTGGCCGGGGTCCCCTATGTGGGCTCCGGGGTGCTGGGTTCTGCCGTGGGCATGGATAAAGTCATCATGAAGATGGTCTTGAAAAACAGCGGGCTTCCCGTGGGGGAGTACCTGTTTTTTACCCGTATGGATTTTGAAGAGAACCCCACCTACTGGCTGCGGGCGGCGGAAGAAAAATGCGGCTATCCCTGCTTCGTGAAGCCGGCCAACCTGGGGTCCAGTGTCGGGATTACCAAAGCCAAGAACCGGCAGGAGCTCATACCGGCCATCCGGGAAGCCGCCCTGTACGATGTGAAGGTACTGGCGGAAAGGGCCCTGGCGGGCAAAGAGGTGGAGTGCAGCGTGCTGGGCAATTACAACCCCCGGGCCTCGGTGGTGGGGGAAATTATCCCCTGCAACGAATTCTACGATTACAAAGCGAAATACATCGACGACCGGTCGGAGCTCATCATACCGGCCCCCCTGAGCGCTGCCCTGACCCAGAAGGTCCGCTCCCTGGCCGTCAAAACCTTCAGGGCCCTGAACTGCTTCGGCCTGGGCCGGGTGGATTTTTTCGCCAACCCCGCCACGGAAGAGGTTTTCATAAACGAAATCAACACCATTCCCGGGTTTACCAGCATCAGTATGTACCCGAAACTGTGGGAGGCCAGCGGTCTCACCTACGCCGCCCTCATCGATGAACTCATCCAGCTGGCCGTGGAACGGCATGCCATCAAGAGTTCCCTGCGCACCAGCTTTGCGGTGGATGCGTGAGAGGCTTGATCCGCACGGGGCCTTCGGGCCTCTTTTTTGTTTCCGGGGGCAGTTCCCACCATCTTTGGTTTTTCCAGACAAAAACTTGTCTGCAGGGTAAGAATATAGTAAAATGATAAAGCAATCAGGAGACAGAATATCGTGATCTTAGAGGAGGCGCTTATCGTGGTTGAAAAAGGAACCCTGAGGGTCAAGAAGGGTATGGCCCAGATGCAAAAGGGCGGGGTTATCATGGATGTGACCACCCCGGAGCAGGCCAGGATTGCCGAAGCGGCAGGGGCTGTAGCCGTCATGGCCCTGGAACGGGTGCCGGCGGATATCCGGGCTGCCGGCGGGGTGGCCAGAATGGCGGACCCCGACATCATCCTGAAGATTATGGAGGCCGTCACCATCCCCGTGATGGCCAAGGCCCGCATCGGCCATTTTGTGGAGGCCCAGATTCTCCAGGCCCTGGGCGTGGACTATATAGATGAGAGCGAGGTCTTGACGCCGGCCGACGAACTCTTTCACATTCAGAAGGACAAGTTTACCGTGCCCTTCGTCTGCGGTGCCCGGGACCTGGGAGAGGCCCTGCGCCGGGTGGGGGAAGGGGCTGCCATGCTGAGGACCAAAGGGGAGCCGGGAACGGGGAACGTGGTGGAGGCGGTGCGCCATATGCGGAGGATGATGGGGCAGGTGCGGCAAGTCGCCGCCATGTCGGCGGATGAACTGATGGCGGAAGCCAAGAACATCAACGCCCCCTATGAACTCTTGAAGGAAGTAAAGGAAAGGGGGATCCTGCCCGTGGTCAACTTTGCCGCCGGGGGGATTGCCACCCCCGCCGATGCCGCCCTGATGATGCAGCTGGGGGCCGACGGCGTCTTTGTCGGGTCGGGGATTTTCAAATCCAAGGACCCGGAGCCCCGGGCCCGGGCCATCGTGGAGGCTACCTTCAACTATGATAACCCGGAGGTTCTGGCCAGGGTTTCCCGGGGACTGGGGGAAGCCATGCCGGGGCTGGAGATTTCCTCCCTGAAGGAAGCGGACCGCATGCAGGTCCGGGGCTGGTAGGCATGAAAATCGGCGTGCTGGCCCTGCAGGGGGCCATTTCCGAGCACCTGGACATGCTAGAGGCCTGCGGGGCTGAAGGCATCCGGGTGCGCAGACCGGAAGACTTTAACGGCCTGGAAGGCCTGATCATCCCCGGCGGCGAGAGCACCACCATGGGCCGCCTGATCGAAAACCTGAGCCTTGGGGAACCCATCCGGAGTTTGCAGGAGGGGGGGGTACCCTTTATGGGTACCTGTGCCGGGCTGGTTCTCCTGGGCCGGGAAGCGGCCGGCTGTCCGGAGCAGCGGCTCCTGGGGTACATGGACACGGTGGTGGTGCGTAACGGGTTTGGACGCCAGTGCGAGAGCTTTGAAGCCTCCCTGGACCTGCCTTTCCTGGGGCGGGCCCCTTTCCCCGGGGTCTTCATCCGGGCCCCCTACATTGCCAGGGCCGGAAAGGGAGTGGAAATCCTGGGATCCGTGGAGGGCAGGGATATCGCCGCCCGTCAGGGCCGGGTCCTGACGGTGGCCTTCCACCCGGAACTGACGGAGGACCTGAGGCTGCACCGCTATTTCTTGCAGATGGCGAAAAACCTGCCGTGAGGCAGGTTTTTTCACATCTCCCGCAGGCCGCCATAGATCAAGAGGCCACCGAAGAACAGGAAGACCAGCAGGGCGGCGTTATGCAGCAGCCGGGGCGGGAGCAGGGACAGGTAGCGCCCCCCCAGGAAGGCCGCCAGACCGTGATTGATGGCCTGGCCCAGCATGGCCCCGGCGAAGACCGGCAGGGGGGCACCGAAGGTTGCCGTCAGGGTCAAGGCCGCCAGCTGGGTCTTATCCCCCATTTCGGCCACAAAGACCAGGCCGAAGGCCTGCAGGGCTGCCCCCCGTCCCCCCGCCCTTACCCGGGGCCCTTCTTCGGGCCTGATGTAGCTGAAGATTCCCATGACGATAAAGAAGATGCCGCCCGCCAGGGCGATGGCATAGGGAGGCATCAGTTCGGCCACAACCCCTCCCAGGGCCACACCCAGGCCTGTCACCAGGGCCAGGGCGGCCATGGCCCCCAGGAAAACCCTTTTGGGAGGCAGCCGGCTGGACAGGGTCAGGGTCACCAGCTGGGTTTTATCCCCCATCTCGGCGATAAAGGTGGCGGCGAAGGCTGCCAGAAAGGGCGTCATGAGCATTCCTCCCGGGGTTTGCTGAAATAACTATATCAGATGTTATAAATTTATCCAAGCCCTTTGGACTATATGCCTGGAATGGCAATTTTTATTAAGCTTCAGGAAAAGGGTTTTTGCCGCAAATGTGGAAATCTCATAGGGATATACTGCGAAGCAGGGGAGGAGTACAGCATGCAGGAGGAGAGGGCAGGGGCCGCCTCGGCCCCCAGGGAAGAAGGGGCAGCCCCTTCCGGGGAGGCCCTCAGAGAACTGCAGTCCCGCTGGGAAGACTGCCGGGACTGCCCCCTGGCCGCCGGTCGCACCCGGGTGGTGTTCGGCGAGGGGAACCCCCGGGCCCGGGTGATGCTGGTGGGAGAGGGCCCCGGCAGGGAAGAAGACCGCCAGGGACGGCCCTTTGTGGGGGCCGCCGGCCGGCTGCTGGACAAGATTTTGGCTTCCGTGGGTTTTTCCCGGCCCGAGGTCTTCATCGCCAATGTGGTGAAGTGCCGGCCCCCGGAGAACCGGGCTCCCAGGGAAGAGGAAAGCCAGGCCTGTTTTCCCAAGCTCACAGAACAGATTCAGGCCATCAAACCGCAAATCATCATTCTCCTGGGGGCCACGGCCCTCAGGGCCTTTTCCGGCCCCGCCGCCCGCATTACCCGGGACCGGGGGGTCTGGCAGGAGCACCTGGGAGCAAAGGTGATGCCCACCTTTCACCCCGCCGCCCTTTTGCGGGACCCGGGGAAGAAAAGGCCCGTGTGGGAAGACATGAAGGCTGTACGGGCTTGTTACGAAAGTCTGGCAGAAAAGGAGGAGGAACGATGAACAAAAAAGTTCTGCTGGTGGACGATGAAAAGACCCTGGCCAAGGCATTGAAGTTCAACCTGGAGAAGGAAGGCTACCAGGTGGACTGCGCCTACGACGGGGAGGAAGCCCTGGCCAAAGTGGAGGAGATTTCCCCGGACCTGATCGTGCTGGATTTGATGCTGCCCAAGCTGGACGGCTTTGAGGTCTGTCAGAAAGTGCGCAGGAACCATAATATCCCCATCATCATGCTGACGGCCAAGACGGAAGACATCGATAAAATCCTGGGACTGGAGCTGGGGGCCGACGACTACATGACCAAGCCCTTCAACCCCAGAGAGCTGGCTGCCCGGATCAAGGCCATTTTCCGCCGTTCGGCCGCCGCCGCCTCGGCCACCGGCCACCTGGTGGAGGTCCACGGCCTGAAGGTGGACCTGTTCCGGCACAAAGCCTGGGTCCGGGGGGATGAGGTGGACCTGACGGCCAAGGAGTTCGCCCTGTTAAGCCTCTTGATCGCGAATCCCGGCCGGGTCTATTCCCGGGAGCAGCTTTTAAAGCAGGTGTGGGGCTACGACTATTACGGGGATGCCAGGACGGTGGATGTCCACATCCGGCACCTCCGGGAGAAACTGGAGGAGGACCCGGCGAACCCCCGCTTTGTGGTGACGGTATGGGGCAGCGGCTATAAGTTCAGGGAGGGGTAAAGACTTGCTGAAAAGTATCCGTGCCAGGCTTACGTTAACCTATATCTTCCTCATTCTGGCCGTCATGGGCGTTATCAGCGTCTTCCTTTTGAACATGCTGGAAAATTATTACCTGGACTATCAGAAGGAAACCATGGAAAATTCCGCCAACCTGGTGGCGGAGATTGCCGCCTCCTTCATGCACCGGGAGGCGGAACTCCTCATCCTGAGCACCATGGCCGAGGATATGGCCCGGCAGATCAATGCCCGGGTCATTATCGTGGATCGGCAGGGCATGGTGCTGGGGGATTCCCAGCGGGTGGGGGGTTTTTTTGGCAGAATCCTTCTGAGGCCGGAAATCGACGCCGCCCTGGCGGGAGAGACGGGCAGCAGCGTCCAGTACAGCCAGACCCTGGAACAGCAGGTGATGCAGGTGGCCGTCCCCGTAATGGTGGAAGGGGACATCCGGGGGGCTGTTTTTCTTTCCGCCTCCCTGCAAAACATTTACGACAACCTGCTGGGGATGGTCCGCAGGTTCATCATCACCGCCACCCTCCTGGCCCTGGTACTGGTGGGTTTCCTTGCCGCCCTCATGGCCAAGACTTTTACCACGCCCATCGAGGACCTGACGGCGGCCGCCCGGCAAATGACGGCAGGAAACCTGAAGCAGGACATTCCCGTCCGCAGCGAGGACGAGATCGGCCAGCTCACCCGCCAGTTCAACCTCATGTCGGCCAAAGTTCTGGAGACCAACCGGCAGCTGCGGGAGTTCGTGGCCAACGCTTCCCATGAACTGCGCACGCCCCTGACCACCATCAACCTTTTGGTGGACTCCTTGAGGGACTTTGATGAGGACCCCAAGATCCGGGAGGAGTTCCTAGGGGATATCCACGGGGAGACCCAGCGGCTCATCGACCTGGTCTCCGACCTGCTGGACCTGGCCCGTTTGGATGAGCAGGAGAATAAGAAGTCCCCTCAAAAGCCCCTTAACCTGGTGGAACTGATCCGGGGGGTGGTCCAGGCCGTCTCTTCCCGCATCGAACGGCAGGGGTTGACCCTGGATTACCGGGAGCAGAGCGACAACCTGCCCGTTTTGGCCAATGCCGACGAGTTGAAGCAGGTTCTCAACAATCTCCTGGACAACGCTCTCAAGTATACCGAAGGGGGGGGCTGCATCCGGGTGGAAGTCCGGGGCGGTGCCAGGGAGGCCTTCGTCGCTGTTGCCGACACGGGCTGCGGGATTCCCAGTGAAGACCTGGAAAAGGTTTTTGAACGTTTTTACCGGGTGGACAAGGCCCGGTCCCGGGAGCAGGGGGGGACCGGCCTGGGGCTTTCCATCTGCCGGGAACTCATCGCCAAGCACGAGGGGGAGATGTGGGCCGAGAGCCAGGAGGGCAAGGGTTCCACCTTTTACTTTGTGCTGCCTCTTCTGGATGTTAAAAAAGATTAACATTCTTTTAAGGCGAAATTAACATGTTGTAACGGGAGATTAAAACTTGACCGGTATAATGGGCTTGAGGTGCTGAAATACATGGAGAATCTGGCAGAAATTAAGCCTTTTTTTAACAAAATTAAAAGAATAAGCCTGTGCTTGCTGATTCTCTCAGCAATATTTTTTTCCGGGTGCTCTGCTCCCACACCCCCGGAGGCTGAAGGCCCGGTGGACCCCATCATTCCCGAGGGCTCTTCCTCGGGCCTCTTGAGCTACTTCGGCAGTCTTTCCGCCGGCAGGGAAATCAATGACCTGGTGGTGGCCTTTGGGGGTCAGAAAGCTCTGCTGGCGCCCCAGGACAACAGAATATACCTCCTGCACCAGGATGGGCGTGTCCTCTGGGAAAGCCCCCTGGAGGGAGAACCCTTTAAGCTGGCCCAGTCCCCGGCGGAACCCTCCTTTGCCCTGGCCACCCGGGAAGGCCAGCTGGTCTTTTTTGATGGGAGCCATCAAAGGTCGGCGGAGCATAACCTGGAGAGAAAGATCGTGGACTTTGCCCTGGCGGAAGACGGCGGTATGGCTGCTGCCCTTACCCTCCCGGGGGATGGACCGGAAGCGGAGGAAGCCCTGCTGCACCTGGTGGACAACCGCGGAGTCCTCCTGTGGGAGGTTCCCGTTCCCCTTCAGGCCGAAGGCCCCTATGACCTCCATGTAACCCGGGGAGGCAACGGAATTGCCTTTATCGGCCGCTATGAGGACGGGCCTGCCCTCATGTGGTACAGCCTCAGAGGGGACCTTCGCTGGCAGAAGCCCCGGTTTTACCGGGTGTCTCTCTCGCAGAAGGGGGATGTGGTGGCCGGAGTCAGCGGTCCCCTCCTCATGGTCTTTGACCAGTGGGGCACCAGGAAATGGGGCTACGACAACACCGATGTGACCTTAAGCCACGTCCTGGTATCCCCAAACAGCCAGTCTATCACAGCCTACAGCGCCTACAGCACCGGTCAGGACAATCTCTTCTATTTTCCTGCCCAGGGGAATACCCTTCCCTGGAAGGCCCGGGTCCCGGCCCAGTCGGCCATTTCCCTCTCGGCTTCGGGAGAAGATGTGGTGGTAACCTCCTGGCAGCACTATCTGGAAGAGTTTACCCTGATCTCCGTTTTTGATGACAAGGGCCGGGAAACCCATTCCCTTCAGGTGGCCGGCCGGGGCAGAAAAGCGGCCCTTTCCCCCGACGGCAGCACCCTGGTCCTCTGCAGCGGCGACGGCTCCATCTTCTTCCTGGACCTGAAGGCCGAGGCCCTGGCCGACGTTCAGCATACCCGGCCGCCCACCTATGCACCCGTTGCAGACGGGCCCTTCCGAGATTATGTAACCCTTTATTTCTTCGACGACACCGCCACGGGCCTCATTCCTGTGAGCAGAAGGGTTGCCAACGGGGGAGCCGGCCTGGAACGGGCCATTGAAGAGCTCATCAAGGGCCCCCGGCTGGGCAGCGGCCTTTCCCGCACCCTTCCCAGGGATGTGGGGATTGCTGTGGAATTTGAGGAGAACACCGTCTTTATCAACCTGCCCGAAGCCCTGGCATCCCTGGGCGGGTCAACCCAGGTCCGGGGCATGGTGGATTCCCTACTCTACAGCAGCAGTCACTTCCCCAGCGTCAACTGGCTTCATTTTTTGAAGGAAGGAAGCGCCG